>JANYIT010000266.1 GCA_025358725.1 Chamaesiphon sp. GL140_3_metabinner_129_sub | reverse complement strand
CTGGCAATGATTGGGACTAGCCCATCACCTCTTGCCATTACAAGCAGTTTGACGATGCGTTCTTGAATCTTAAAGGGTAATGAGTTAAATCTATGCCATTTCTCATGAGGATTTAACTTTTCAATGGGAGATTGTTTTGAGTGGTTCATATTTTTGTCAGAATAAAGATTACAAAATGCCCATAGCTTTGCACTACGGGCAGAGTGGAGCAAAGTTGGGAAGTTTTAAATAATTCCTGCGGAGTGCATTTCTAAAACTTGACCTATATAGATTTTGAGTACTTCCCAATTAATTCCAATCGTGGCATCATGATTATCCATTGCCATTTGTAAGACTAATCGAGCAAAATCTCGACTTAGCTTGGGATTAAGCGACAGGACATCATCGGTATGCCAAATTTTGTAGAAAGTATCGGTACCACCTTCTAGCATTTGAATATGGGCGATCGCTGTTGAGGCATCAATATTATCCCATCGCTGTCCTGCCTCACCCAAAGTAACTTCTTGGATGATATATTTGTGGCGATCGAGTGCCTTAACCAAAACCAATTTAAGGTTTTTCAATTGAATTAACTTCTGTAATCCTTCTTCACGAATGACAGCATAGTTGAGCCGAGCGAGATATTCATCAACAGTAATCTGGTAGGTTTCGAGTTTCATATTTTTAAAAGAGAAATATTTTACACTAATTGAGATAATTTCTCTCTAGCTGGTTCTAGAGACTGGATTTGACTATCTAGATATTGACGATCGCTATAAAGATGAAATAATTCATCATCAATGGATTCAATTATTCCGACAATCTCTTTTTTGTCAGAATCATTTAGATTCCGACAAAGCAGTGATAGATCGTCTAAGCTGATTTTTTTGCCTTCAACAGTACATCCATGCGATTGAATGATACGGACAATTTTCTCTACTTTTTTATTGTTTGATTCGTACATAGTGCTGATTTCCTAGAAATTGGTAATGTGAGTAAGAATCCAAAAAAGCACCAGTCTTTAAATGTGACTGGTGCTAAATGGGATTAGAGATTGCGGATGCTTTTCAAGCTAAGGTCTGTCTTGAGTGAAACACTCTGGCGAGAGGGAACCTCAGCGTGCTTTCACTCGCTCCTGACTCGTGCGTTGCACCAAGAAGTGACAGGAAAGCTACGAATTAGCGGACATGATGTTATCTTATTAGTAACGATATTGAGTAATACTTGAGAAGTCTCTGTAATGCTAGTTACAGGGACTTTTCCCCATTTTGGCTAGTTATTGGCTGTTGCGACCTCACGCCAGGTGCTTTGAGGTAGATACAGTACGCTCGAACCCAACCGCTCGACTTCAGTAGCCCGATCGTAAGATTCGATGTCTTCAGCAGTCCGAGTGACCGCATTCAACATGCCAAACCGCGATAAGTCACCAGACCGAATCAAATGGTCGAGAACCGAACTCGATTCGTCACTGTTTAAGCCAATTGCTTTGGCGGTAAGCTCGACAGCCTTTGCCGAATGACCAGTGATGAGGTCATTCTTAGAGGCTTGGAGATCGGCAACAGCATCGCGGAAGGTGGTGATGCTTATCGCACTCCGCACTAAATCACGAATCTTCAGCTTGAAGGCGTTGTCGATCGCTTGTACAGTATCCGAAGCATACAAATCAGTACTTTCATTCGCGCGACCCGCATGGTTCTTCCGCTGCTTGGCATCTTTGAGTGTCAAGCCATTGGTGCAAACTAAGCGATAAATAAAGGGTTCGACCGAGATCGAGCCATTGCCGAGTTCGCCATTGGATAACACGAATCCTGCTTGAACTGGGTCGCCAACTGAGATAGCAGCCTCAATGTTGGTGTTAATAACTTTGAGATACATCTTCTCATCCGTAACGTTGCAGCTTGCGATCCGAATGCCATCGCCCATTTCAGCCAGCTCAGGCATTACCATTGCTAGAATCTCGTGATTGTCTACGATCCGATAGCGGTTGCTCAAGAAGGCTCGTACCTGACCCCGCAATGTCCGAATCAAGCTGGTTTCACCTTGCTTTTCGCCCAACCAATGATTGATATTGGTTGAGAGCAATTCTGGGCTTTGGGCGCGCATCCGATCGTAATAAGGTTTGGGAATTGACAACCGAGATGCCATTTGAGCGTGGGCATAGTCCGTAGCTGGCATCTGTTCTTGGCCGCTGGTGGTATCGAGTTGAAACCGACCATCAATTTGCATCGACAGGCTAGATGTTGGCGCGTGGAAATCTCGCTTGGACTCTTGTTGTGCGGTGAGTTCTTCGGCGAGTTGGACGAGAGTTAATCCTGTTTTCACAATATTGTCCTCAAGAATAGTTATGGATGGATACGATCGTGCCGCCAAACCCAGATAGATTTGGCGGCACGATCGGAGATCGTTCAAATAGCTGCGGCTTGCCGCGTCCTCAACGTTTGATGAGAATTAGATGCGTCGATACTCCGCAGCGACGATCGCTCTTGGTAAAAGCATCGGCGGGATTGGCATAGCTATTAGCTCCGAGACTATCCAGCCAGTGGGCAAATTCTCGCCGCTGGGTAATTCGACTATCCCGATAACCGTTGGGCAATACCGCCACAAGTTCGCCACCAGGAGCCAACCAGTCATAGGCAGCGCGAACGTGGTCGATGTAGGTATCTTTGGAGAAAGGGGGATTCATCAAGATACGGTCGTACATCGGTCGTGGAGTGGCGAACAGAAAATCGTAGTTTAACGGTTGAAAATCGAGCAGAGTAAGGGCTTGATGTAAATCTGAGTTAATCTCAAAGCAATCTATTACCGCCCCTAACTTGCGAACGGCAAGACAGAGATCGCCAGCTCCAGCACTTGGATCGAGTACTCGGTGAGATGAGTCGATTCGAGCGAGCCGTAGCATCCGATCGATTATTTCTGGCGGAGTGGGGAAGAAGTCGGGCACTTTAGTGTAAATCGCGCGACGACGCAGCTCGTTCGCCTTTTCAACGGATCGCTCGATTTCAGGTGCGGGATTGCTAGAACATAATTTTCCCAACAGCTCCACAGCCACGATCGCTTCATCCTTCGATCTAATGCCAAACTGTACGAGTCGATCAACAATGGAATAATTGTAGGTAAAGCAGTCTTGCAAATACTTAGAGTCTTCTTCGTACCAGCGGTAAATGGTAGCAAGATCGGCTAATTGTTTGCGGTTGTCGATCTTCGCAAACTGACTAGGACAGGTACCAGTGCGATGTGACTGAGCGAGTCCTTCAAGCCAACGCTGGATGAGTGCCAGCCGTTCGCCTTCTTCGCGCATTCCAGCGGCAATGCGCGAGCGACGGGCGGTGATGTTTTGTTGTCCGATTGCGGGATGCAGTTTTGAGTCGATGGTTGTCTGCATTGTGGCTGCTAGTTTCTCTAACTTATCAGCCAGTTTGAGGCTGCGGCTCGATACTGGTTGAGGATGTAGATATCGGACTTCTGGGATGTTATTGCTCAGTGCATTTACGGGCTGTGATGTAAATAGGTCTAGCTTGAGCTGGACTGGGTTATCGATGGTTCTCATGAGGTTTGAGGATGATAGGTAATACAAAACAGCCCCAACCATCTAGTGATGGTTGGGGCCGATTAGCCAGAGGCTAGGCGTTGCCAACGAGCAGGAGGACATTAAGCCGCAATTGTGGTCTTCGCAGCTTTCTTGCTTCGAGTGGTCGAGGTCTTGCGCTTGGACTTAGCGGGAGCATCGCTAGGGGCGATAACTCGATTCTCCGAGGGAGAGGCTGTGCCTAACGGCAGGCTATCGCCAACGCCAACGATAGGAGTTTCAACTTCGATAGGAGTTGCGACAGGCAAAGAGACGACGGCAATAATACTCGCGATCGCGATGCCAACAGTGCCAGCATCCCGACCGAGCCGAGACTTGCCACTAACGACGAGATTGGCTTCGGGCAAGAATAGTCCCTGGTTAACTTCGCTTGCGCCAACAGTAAACAGCACTTTGATGTTGCCGTCGATGGCAGTACCAGTCAGCTTGTCACCGTTAATTTCAGCGGTCAGGATGATGAGATTGGAAGTTGCAGAGTTCATGAGTAGTCTCCAGGGATAGGGTGAGTGGTGGGGATGGAAATCGAAGCACAGCCTACACAGTTCCATCGGTTTGAGACTGTGTAGGCGATGGGACATCTGCGCCTAGTAAGCGATGGGTGAGTCGCACAGTTCTAAGTCAGAGACAGCGACAATGGGCTTAGAGTTGACCTTTGAACCATTACCGGATGGTTCAAAGGTCAACTCGCCAGTGACGGCAATCGTGTCACCTTTACGGATGACTTGGGCAGCATCAACTAAATTTGTGCCCACGAACTGAATCGCAAACCAATCCTTACCATCGGCAGTCTTCACCGCTAGGGCAGTTTCGACAACTGGCAAACCATCGGTGGTTTGGGGTAGAGACTGAGCAGCGCGACCGACTAAACCGGAAATCATAACTTGCATGAGTGGATTCCTCCAAAGGATGAGTGGGTAAGTTGAAGCTGAATGCTTCAACTAGATTCGGCTTTGCCGATGGTTCTCGCTATCATTCCAGGACATCTGCCAACGTGACGCTCTTGCTCCGAATCGGACAAACACCAAAGTATTCGGCACGAGCCGACACCCGCGTTTGTAGGGCTTGATGTCTCAGTTCGGGAATCGAATACTCCAAATCAATTTGCTGATGCGGTCAAATAGATAGAACTCTAGATTCTCGATCGTGCAACAGAATTTAAAATCGCCAATATTGGCACTAAACTTTCTGAGATTTGGTTGATTCATATCGACTGAGTGTAAAATAAAAACCCACAAGTATAGAGATTTCTTATGAGCAGAGTCGAGCGATTTCGGATTTGATTTAGAGATCGATAGTTAATTGCTTGACAGCACAATCATCACCAAATTGCTCTTTAAGCCAGCGATCGGCACAAACTAAAGACATGATGATTTGACTCCAATCTTCACGGTCAAGCTCGTCAATTCCATACCGATCGTAGTATTGGTTGAGTAGCTTACCAGCATTAATGATTGAGGTACCAGCGTCGAAAGCGATGCCTTCCATCTTTTTGTTGATAGCAAATTTAGTGGCACTGTTACTTCGTTTCCAGAAGATAGAGCACCAAATTCTTCGTCGAGCTTCCAATAGTTCATAGGCGATCGTCATCTCTAGACCCGCCAAGATTAGCAATTGATTATTTTGATATTCTGGAAATTTTCTTAAATACTGTAAACTCGAACCAACTCCGGCTGCGGCTGGATACATAATTACCTCTACTTAATAAAAATACCTACGAACTATGGGTAAGTTCGCAGGTAAGAACAATCGATGGGGCAGATGGCTAAAATGGGATGTCAGCTTCGTCTTCACCATCATTGGTAGTAAGGGTTTGGGCTGGCTCAGTCTCAGGAGGAAGCTGGGCAACTGGTTTAGCAGCGGCGAAGACTGCATTACTGACAGGGATATCCAGCAATTGCAGGACGCGCTCGGCCAGTTCGTCATTACGACCGAGAAAGAAGCTCTCCCAGTTGCCCATTGTGGGTTTGGTATGACTGGCAATCTTACAAGCAGGTGCTTTCTGACTGTTACCCGCCAGCTCGCGCACGACTTCAAACTCGAATACGCATAAGGCGTTAAATTCGAGGGTCTTCGGACGTGCGGAGATGCCGTTAGCTTGGGCATGACACGTAGTTATCTCTAGGAGAAACTGCTGGTAGTGGAACGAGAAAGTCGCTTGGGTAGAACCTTTGGCGATGTACTGGAAGGGGATCTCATGCAGGGGACAATTATTGAGATCGAGTAACATCACTTCAAAGAGCTGGATGTTAGAGACACCAGCTTGACCTTTAAATTCACCGTACTTTCCAAGCAGTTCCAACTCAGAGCTACCGTTTTCGCCTTTGACACTTCGAGCCGCTAGCAGTCCCGACTTGGGTATTACAAGCATTCGAGGCTGGCGAAATATCAAGCCCTTCTCGATCGCACCACTGGAGAAGGTATAGCTATTTAAGGTTTCGGGTACATTTAACCAGCTCGCTTTTCCCATTTGTTCGAGGCTGACAAAGAACCCACATTCGCCAGGATTTTCACCTCGGAGGCTTTGAATGTATGGGAGCTTGACATTGGGATTGCAATATTCGGGAGAGGCAAAGCGATCGCGGACTGGTTGAGGATTAATCATGATAAAAATTCCTAAAGATAATGGATCGGTCGAATGGATACGGCTTTGCCGAGGATACGCAAAAAATAGCTCGCAGATCGAGGGATCTGCGAGCTATTTTTAGAGTCGAGCTATTTAAGCGAAGAACTCAAAATAGATTTCAAGAATTGCTTCACCGATCGAGAACTTACGCGATTCAAATTCACCCGAACGCAAGCAAATAAAATGATAGTGGGCAGCGATTATACGATCGAACATCTTGGTTTCTCCTGGAAGTCTAAAGATTGATATGAGCTACTTAACGATCGTCTAAATTCGGCTTTGCCGATGACTTCTTCGTAATTTGGAATTGCCAAAGACCTAGAAGTATTCGGGAATTCTCGATCGATCTGCGACGATCTCATCAGGGACTTGGTGTAGATAATCGGGATGAATCAAGCGCAACGCCAACCAATAAGGATTGGACGATCGCATACCAACTAGCCGATCGCAATAATAGACATCGGCATCGCGGCGCAGATAGCCGATGCGTAAGTCTTGGTGGCAGACTTCGACCGCAACCTCACCGTCTTTTGCTCCTGGCGCATCGTCACAGACATCGAGCCAATTTAATGTCAAGTGGATACGATCGCAAACCCACTCAGGTTCTAAACCTTGTAGATTGGGCAGCGGTAACACTTGGAAATAGCGGCGCATCGAAGTCGAGGTTTCCTCGACTTTGTGTGCGACAAGACAGCGGTGGGGAAGATCTCGAACGGCATCGTGGCATTCGGCGGTACTAGGATGATGACCGCGCACTACTTTGTTGAGGCTATTACCGCAAGCGAAGCGAGCGCGATCTAAATGACGTGCCATCGGACAATCTAGGCAATTTGAGGGTAGTGCTGTCATGTTTTAATAGTTACGATCGATTAGTTGAAAGTATTTTGGAGAAACAATTGAGGATCGGGTGCAAACTCTCAGTTGTTTTTTGTTACGGGAGATGGATAACTAGCGATTAATATTGGGGATCGGAGTGATAATAATCTTGGCGATCGTTATGAGATGACTCGCAAACTTCGAGCATTAATTCTTCCAAGAATTGCAAGTATTCTGTGGATTCGAGCGGCTGTTCGGTGCTTAAATCGGCTTCGATGTGCATGATGGTTATAAATAAATGAACGAGGTAGCACAAGTGAAATTGTGCTACCTCGTTTAGATGCGGCTATGCCGCCCAATAAATTAGTTAACTCCTCGTCCGAGAAGCTCGAATTAGCAAAATGGGAACTCGGAAGATCGTCTTAGAGTAAAGTGGTAATTTTATCGTCAGTATCGTCAGCCGAGCGTGATTCTCCACCAAAAACTAGTCAGGGCAACGCTCTTGGGGCTGACGATAATGCTGACGATATTTTAATGGCTGACGATATTGACGGTAAGGCTGACGATATTTTCAATGGCTGACGATCGGACTAAAGATATCGTCAGCCATCGAACGACATAACGGCAGTGGGTTTCAAGGTTGGCTGACGATACTGACGATAAAAATTCCTGCTCGACCTGTTCTAATAATCGTCTGCGCTGATTTAAAATTGGGGATTTAGTCAGGTAATCGGCAAAAGTGCCAACCTCAAGCAGCAACACGCTGGAAACCTGACAAGCTGGATCGAGTTTATGGCGGGTTGAGACTGGCGATCGAAAATCGATTTATTAGTGAATCATCACATCGATCGATTGATGTGTTCGGTTGGCGATCGGTCTATTACTACAGAACTCTTGGCTCTATTAACGGGTACGATTACAGTAGGTTCTCGCTCTGTCGCTCTAGAGGGAGTTTCAGCTACAGGAATTTCTACAGCCCA
>JANYIT010000246.1 GCA_025358725.1 Chamaesiphon sp. GL140_3_metabinner_129_sub | reverse complement strand
AGCGAAAAAACCTTTTCATCCTGGTACGGGAACTCAGCACCCACACCTTAGTTTCTCTATTGCTAGCACTGCTTAGAGTTTAACCGAGAAGTATTGGCATCACAGTCATCTAGTAGACCGCGATCGCCCGTCCAGCGATAGGTTTCAGCTAGCGTAATAATCCAGAGTAGAGTGGTATCGTTGGCGTAGCCTACCGGAGGTAATCGCCCCATAGTAAGGCGCAGGCAATATCAAACACCAACCGACCATTAGAATAGCGCGGCGGCGAACTTGCACCTTCCGCTTGAATCCGCAGCCCTCTGGTAAATGTACTGTTGCGATAAGTATTAGTTAATGCGTCATTTTCCCAAGTTGTTTCCATCCTGCCCTGGGTGATTAACCGCTCGGCTTTGATCCGAGAAAGATCGACAAAATCCGATCGAATCTCTAGCATTAACTGAAGTTCGACGCGCTCTTGGTGATGATTAACCAAGTCGATATCTTCGTGCATTCCGCCAATAATATCGCGGCGGACACTGATTAATATTTTCTTGGCAGGAACGGTGCCTATCGCTGTTAATAACTCTGGATTGGTAAACTCATACCGCGCCACGCGATGAGTAATATTGCTCGAAGTTAGAGGCGTTAATAGTTGCCTGTCGATCGAGATTTCGTAGAAAGAAATCAACCGTGTATCTCGCACAAATAAGCCCTGCGCGCGATGATCATCGTTGGCGTAGCCTCTCGGAACGAGAATTGATCCATCCGCAGCAGTCAACAAAAACGAACCGCCATCATTGATGGTAATTTGTCCGGTAACCAGCGAAATTTTTGCCGACATTAATACTTACTCCGCATTATTTTTCTTACCCCCTCCCCTTGCCAACTACCATGTATACACAAGTCTATTTGAGTTGCTGCGTAGTCCCGTTACCCCACCCCAGCCTTCCCCTTATAAAGGGGAGGGAGTAAAGCCCCCCCTTTATAAGGGAGGTTGGGGGGTAGAGCACCACCTTTAAACGAAGTCTAGCCAACTCGTCGGTACGCGGTAGCCTTTCCAAGGGGAGGGCTGGGGTGGGGTAAAGATTGGCGCACAGACGGCAGCTCATACCATGCCAGCATGGGATACTCATGATGTTCCCAGTGATAACCAAAGTGATAGCAGGTTAAAAATGACCAAATCAGCAGATAATTACTACTTGTTGCCTGATGGGAATTTTCAGGATTACTCGGTCGATGTGGCAAATAAGTTCCAAAGTAAAATAACTGCATCGTGCTAAAAAAGATTGGCAAGATCCAGAACAAAAATAGATTAGCAACAGGAATATGCAACCCAAAATGCAGGGTAATAAAGATCGTGCCCAACCCCAAGAACTGAATAATTATTTGGCGAAGAGTTAGGTATCCTTTCATGAATTTTAGATACCAAAGAAAGCGATTGCAGTCGTGAAAATCAGGGTCGCCAGCTTGCCCAGGCTGCCGATGATGTTGCCAGTGATTGACAGCAAGTTTCTGATAGTCTAAGAGTGCATATAATGTAACTGAAAATTGACCGATCGCATCATTTAATTGACGATTTCTCGAACATACAGATCCATGAATTGCATCATGAGCGACAATGAATAACCCAGTCTGGATAAAAGTTCGTCCTAAAATGGCGGGCAAAATCCATAAAGGTGATAACTGATAAATATCGATCGATGATAGAACTCCTAGACTACCGATCCAGACGATCGCGATAACCGTAGCAACTAGAATTCCTGTCAATGACTGCAATTTTGGGTCATGCTGCACGGAGTTCTCTCTCATTAAGAAACACCATTGTTTCTGCGCCCGCTCTGCCGCAAGTCGGTTCTCTGCCCTGTGGCATCTCGACTAAATACTTCCAAGTTCCACCTTCAAAATTAGATCCTCGCACGACTCCTTCCCCACCGACAAATCTGACTTTTTGGTTAGATGGGTACAGCCTCTCCAGTGGAGAATTAAATCTACCTACCTCTATTTTCATTTCAGTCATGGATCGTAGATCTCCAGTTTACTGTTGATTTTTCTATTGCAAAAATATCTGTATTTATGCCCATTTTATTTGGCACCCGCCCCTACAATATCAAACAAAACCGATATCTTTATCTCTCGATTGGCTGATTAATATCTACCTCCTTAGAGTGATGTCGATTACCTCCGGTAGGCTACGCCAACGACAAAAAACTGTATAAGGTGAGTACTATTCATCGGCAAACCACTTAAAGCTATGGCTAGCGAAAGACAACTTCAAGATCGCGGAAACTCAACTCAAGAGGACTCTCTGGGCATTCAAGACGCGCAACAGGTAGCAGATCCAGCAATCATCCCAACATCACCAACAAATTCAGATCCAGCAGACGATCGCGAACATTCGCAACAGGTAGATTTACTCACAAGAAAGCTACAAGACGATCTTAATTCCGTTGATACTAATGCCACAGTTGACTAGAGAAATCGAAATATTTGACAGTCACAAAATATCTGCTATTTCTCAAAAAATTTGTGCATTTTGATACTAGAGATGTTCCAGTTTATTATGAATATAGAAAGCAATTATTTCGGGAGATGTCTCTGTCTGAATTCGAACGATTGTCGCTTCACCTGCTGTTGGCTCTTCTAAGGTTTCTAGCTGGCTGAGTAGCAGCTTAATTTGAATAGCTAGATTTTATGATCGTTAATCGAACTCGTTTTTGCAGTTTGATAATCCGCACAGCCGATCGCTTCCTCCCTGAATGCTTTGCAAGGATGAACGGCACACTTGAGATTGTATTCACCTGTAAAAAACAGACAGTGGCAACATGGAATCTGATGCAATCTTTGAAGCTGAACTAAATTTTTCTGATTATTTTTCCATGTCGATCGCAAATAACTGAACAGAGCAAATGAAATACAAATCATAAAAACTAGTTTGTAAACAAATGGTATCAATTGAATCAGTGTTGAGATCGACATAATCGAATGTTTAAATGGATTTTAAGTTAAAGGAGCATGGGATTTAACCCCATACTCCCTTAAATAGCTAATTTTTATCGATTTTCTCACACCGACTAAACTTGCAGAGCGAGAATAGTTGGTGTAAAAAGATCTATCGAGTAGCTACGCTCATATAGTGCATAAAATTGTAGAAGTGCAGAATGCCGTCACCAGACAACCATTCGGTTAGAAGAGCAGCCATAAATCCGAGCATTGCAAACCGACCATTCCAGAGTTCAGCTTGGGGTGTAAATCCCCATTGCCAATCGTTGCGATCTTTGTTGTTGGAAGCGAGTTCTTTGGTAGAAGTTGTCATGATGGCTACTCCAAATCTTGTGGGTGTGGGAACTAGATTGATGAGCGAAAGTAAAGCTTTCTTTTCGCTGGGAATGGCTAGGCGTATTTTCAAATGTCCTAACCGGCTCACTAATCTGCTCCTAATTTATCAATTCGTTACATATATTAACATCTCTCAGAAGTGTGAGTTCTCAGACGGTGATTTAGGTTTGGTAAATCTACCATTTGAGGGATGGGCTATTCGGGTTGATATTTTATCTTGAAGTTAAGAACGGTCATTGAGCAACAGTGAACGTTCGCTAAAGAAGGGAGAATATACCATGTCTATTGCTATTGAAGATTCCAAGCGGACAGCAATTGCCTGTAAGCTAGCCGATATTAAGGAAGTGCAAAACTTACTTATTGCTAATGAAGAGAAATTAATGTCCAGTTGCAGCGACCAAGAAATTCGCGACAGGCTCGGACATATGTTAGCAGACGATCGCAAGAATTTAGGTATTTTAGATACAGTTAGCGTTCAATATGGTGTGCAGGGTAAGCCCCATCAAACCGTCACCATGATGGTTGAGAAAGTCGGTCAGTTAATGGATGGCTCTGAGCTGTCATTATATGAAAAAGTCTCTCAACACGAATTACTAAAACATCAGCAGTTTATGTCAGGTGTTTTGGTTCACAAAGCGGCTCAAGTCGTTGGTGCAGATGTAGAAGCTGCGATTATGCCCTTGAATACGCTCAACTTTGAGAACCGCGCTCATCAAGAGCAACTCAAAGGCGTACTGGAAGTTCTAGGTGTACGTGAATTGACTGGACAGGAAGCACAGCAAGGATTGTGGGCACGAGTTCAAGATTCCGTAGCTGCACTTTCAGGTATTGTTGGCAGTGCTGTCACTCAAACCAGCGATAAATCGGATATGAGTATTCAAGACGTAATTCGCATGGATCACAATAAGATGAGTATGCTATTTATGCAGATTGAAAAAAGTAACGACCCCCACAAAATTGAGGAGTATTTTGGACAAATCTACAAGGATCTATCTGTTCATTCCGAAGCAGAAGAACAAGTTGTTTATCCTGCCGTGCGCCCGTTTTATGGAGAAACCCAGGAACTATACGACGAGCAAGCTGAGATGAAAGTGATGCTAGCAGATCTAAAATCTTCTAGCTCTTCAGCTAATGATTTTAAGTCTAAAGTCGAGCGTTTGAAAACTGCGGTCATGGATCACGTTCGCCAAGAGGAAAACACTATGTTTGCGGCGATTCGGAGCAATTGTAGTG
Organism: Chamaesiphon sp. GL140_3_metabinner_129_sub; assembly: GCA_025358725.1. Lineage (GTDB taxonomy): Bacteria > Cyanobacteriota > Cyanobacteriia > Cyanobacteriales > Chamaesiphonaceae > Chamaesiphon. Next base: position 376 of record JANYIT010000246.1, on the reverse strand, counting down.
ATGCCCAGCAAGAACAATTAGCTACGCAATTTAAGGCTGCAAAAAGTAAGCTCCAAGCACAACTTGCTGCGTAAGCTAAATATCAGATCTCACACTTAGATATTTTGGGACTGTAGAGAATAAATACTTTCTATAGTCCCTCTTCTTCATCTTATAAATGACCGATTGAATTTAGGAGGACTTTCCAATGGCTGGACAATTATGTTGGATTCCCAAGTTTGGTGGCAAGGGAAAATTTGTTAGACGACAATGAGGTTGGCGGGTGATGACACCCGTATTGTCGGATCGCACACAAAGTAGAGACAGAAAAACAAGAGCTTGAGTAGCCAAAAAGAAAGACACTAGAAAATCTCCCCAGGAAGAGAGAAAGTCAAGT
>JANYIT010000244.1 GCA_025358725.1 Chamaesiphon sp. GL140_3_metabinner_129_sub | reverse complement strand
TTCCCATAATACTTTAACTACTTCCTAAATAATGACAACAGTTTGGATAATGACAACGAGTGCTGGATTGCTCTCGTGTGATTAATCGATATTACATATTAATCCCTATACTTGCGCCATCTGAGACTTTGTACAAAGGGTGGTTTTCCGTACCCCTCTTATTGCTAACGGTTTATTGTCGGCTGGCTCATTTGGTACCTCTCTACTGTATGTGAATTATCCCGATGCCGAAATTGAGGCGAACCGTATATAGTAGTGGTGCTTACCGAAGGAAGGGGCGTTTTGAGAATGGGGAGACTGAGATTTGATGTATAAATGAGGACTTATTTAGAAAATTTTCTGTTTTTATCCAGATTTCGCAATTGACATGCAGAAGACTAGAGCAATAGGGATTAAATCAAACAAAAATCACTGTAAATACGAATGAAAAATAACAGTTCAAAATCGAGACTTGCAAGCTCTATCTTTATATCTAATTTTTGTCTTATCGCTATCTCAGTTTTATTGGATCGAGCGGAATTTGACAAATAATATTATTACTAGCAGCACTTAGTTTTTATGCGGAAATACACACGTAATATATTTATGTGTATTGAGTAATGCAGGCTAGGCAATGCTCACTGGATCAGCTTTTACAAAGCAATAACTTTACCTAAATTGCATGGGTCATATTAACACGACCAATTTTGCTGTTGATTCGATCTTAATAATTTCACCATTTAAATACTCAAATTCTGCCAAAGTACCACATTCGTAAACTGCGATAAATGCCAAATATTAGTCGCAACAATGACAAATTCTTGCCCTGGGTAGCAACTGGCTAAATCTTGCCAAGTGGCATAGATAATTGTATCTGCATTTAGATTCTTATCTCCTGCTGTTGGTTGTCTACTTGATCGAGCAGTTGACCAGATCTCCGCTGCTAAATCTAAGATTTGATCATCCTCATCAGAACGATCGATTGACTGAAATGATATCAATCGATCTTGAGTATTGCCGCCTTGGGTAATATGATGACCAAGCGACTCCTAAATTTTCCCTCACTGCATTTATGACGACATCCTCATCCATCAACAGCCTCAATCTCCCAACTTCCGCTCTATTTGGTACCGACGGAATTCGGGGGAGAGTTGGCGATATTTTGACTGCTAATTTGGCTCTCCATGTGGGCTACTGGGCGGGAATGGTGTTGCGTGAGGCGGCGGAGGATGTTGGGCCGATTATTATCGGGCAGGATTCGCGCAATTCTAGTGATATGTTAGCTAGTGCTCTGGCTGCGGGGATTACTTCGGCGGGGATTGAGGTGTGGAATTTGGGATTGTGTCCTACGCCTGGAGTGGCGCATCTGACAGCGACTAGCGATGCGATCGGTGGGGTGATGATTTCTGCCAGTCACAATCCGCCTGAAGATAATGGAATTAAGTTTTTTGGGGCAAATGGCACAAAGTTAGCTAAGGACTTGCAGGCGGCGATCGAAGCGGGTATACGCGGGCAAGCTGGATTGATCGTCGAACCAGAAAAATGGGGCTATCTCTATTTCACGCCGGAATTGATCGTTCAGTATGTGGAGGCGATGCAGGAATCTCTCCCTCCAGAGACAAGTTTGGCAGGAATGAAGATTGTTCTCGATCTCGCAGCAGGTGCGGCGGTGAATGTGGCTCCAGCGGTTTTTAAAAAGTTAGGGGCTGAAGTGACGTGCCTTCATCAGGAAGCGGATGGCGATCGCATCAATGTCAATTGCGGTTCTACTCACATGGGAGCGTTGCAAGCTGCTGTCGACCTCTACGAGGCGGATTTGGGGTTTGCATTCGACGGTGATGCCGATCGAGTCTTGGCTGTAGACAATCGCGGACGCAAGGTGGATGGTGACTATATTCTTTACTTCTGGGGGCAATACCTGAGTAAACAGGGACTACTTCCCAAGGATGAAATTATCACCACAGTGATGGCAAATTTGGGCTTTGAGCGGGCTTGGCAAGCCTTGGGGGGTAAGGTTGTCCGCACGGCGGTAGGCGACCAATACGTCCAAGCTGAGATGGCTAGTAGTGGCGCGATGTTGGGTGGCGAACAGTCGGGACATATTCTCTCACCTCAGCATAGTGTCAGTGGGGATGGTATTCTGACTGCGTTACATCTGGCTGCAATTGTCCAGCAGTCGGGAAAATCTCTAGCTGAGTTGGTAGATAGTAGTTTCCAGACGTATCCTCAAATCTTGTACAATGTGCGGGTGGACGATCGCGAAGCTCGGTTAAACTGGGACAAGTGCCAACCATTACAAGCTGGAATTGCTGAGGCTGAAGCGGCGATGGGTGATACCGGACGGGTATTAGTTCGCGCCTCCGGTACCGAACCATTAATTCGGGTGATGGTGGAAGCTGAAACGATGGATGTGACTAAATACTGGACAGAATATCTAGTCTCGATCGTTGAAAAACACTTTTAGCTACCCAAAATTGTTGGTAAATTATTTTCGTGCAACTTTCTGATCGATTAGATCGCCACCAATTAGTAAATTTACACTCCAAAAAACTGCTCTACCGCAGTGAGAATCTGTGCTGAAGCAGTTCCATCCCCAAATGGATTAATTGCTGTCGCCATTGCTTGATAAGCTTGCGGATCGCTAAGCAATTCACTTGCTGCGGCAAAAATTCTATCTGTATCTGTACCAACTAACTTTGCCGTACCCCCAGTAACGGCTTCCGGACGCTCAGTGGTGTCTCTCAATACCAAAACAGGCTTACCCAAACTCGGAGCCTCTTCCTGAATTCCGCCAGAATCTGAGAGTAGGAGATAACTGCGTTGAATGGCACCGACGAGTTGACGATAGTCGAGCGGTTCGGTGAGGAAGACACGAGGATGATTTCCCAAAATTTGAGTCAGCGGTTCGCGTACGGTAGGATTGCGATGTAGAGGTAGTAATAGTGCCGTATCAGGAAATCTTTCTAAGATTTGCAACATTGCCGCAGCAATATGCTGTAGTGGTTCGCCCCAATTTTCACGACGGTGAACAGTAGAGAGGATCGTCCGATATTTACTCCAGTCTAAGCCTGGGATATCGCAAGCAGGTTGAGATTTAGCAACGGTGAGGAGCGCGTCAATGACAGTATTACCTGTCTCATATACTTTCCCTGTCACTCCAGATTTCTGGAGATTTTCGACAGCTAGATAGGTTGGTGCAAAATGTAGTTGAGCGATTTGGGAAATTAATCTGCGGTTGGCTTCTTCTGGAAAAGGATTATATATATTATCCGTCCGCAATCCTGCTTCGACATGTCCGATCGGGATTTGTTGGTAAAATGCTGCTAAAGCGGCAGCAAATGCAGTCGTCGTATCACCTTGAACGATAACTAGTTGGGGTTCGATCTCTTGAAACAATCGCTCTAAGCCCTGTAAGCTCCGCTGGGTAATATCTGTCAGCGTTTGTTGATGCTGCATGATATCCAAATCTCGATCGGCTTTCAACCCAAAAATATTCATCACCTGTGCCACCATCTCCCGATGTTGCCCAGTTAAGACTACCTGTGTGCTAAATTTACTCGACGACTGAAATGTCCTAATCACAGGTGCTAATTTGATCGCTTCAGGACGAGTTCCGAGTGTAAAGCAGATGCGAATCATAACTAATAGGTAGTGAATAGCAAATTAACTAATATTAAACTACCCACAGCGAAAGAATACAAAAAAGCTCGGCATTTATCCGAGCTTGATTGGAGATAGGTGAGAGGAATAGATCGAGAGTCGGATCTTTAATTAAGAATCAATATCGCAAGTCAGCGGACATGCGGCATAAGTTGTGGTGCTAATAGGATTTGCATCACCATGCAACCAGCTCAACCAACGGACTTCTTGAGGATGGATACCTTTTGCAGTCAGGACAATGGCTCCAGTAACTACAGCTAAAATGTTTAGGACAATCGTTCCACCAGCGACTAATAAAACTGCACTTACGGGTAGAATCGGGTGCAATGTGATGGAGAGTAATGCTCCAACAGTAGCCATCAATACAACCAATGGGAAACCAACTACTAACAGAGTCACTGTCAGCGCAAAACACCAAATTAAGAAGCTCTTAGCGGTAGCGACGTAACGGCTCTTGGGGATGGTGCGATTATGAGTTAATTGCATTTTATTGGCTCCGGCTATCTAGATGGATACTGGCTAAAACTGATGCGTTTTGGTCAATCCCATGTCGGGGATCAATTTAAGCTGGTGATATCAATATAGATAATCTCTCCAAAAAAAAGTATGTATGTTCAAAAAACTTTACATCATTATTAATCTAGGAGGTGATAAATTCTAAAGAAAATCTGTTATTGAGTCGCAATCTGGAACAAAGAGTTTTCGATGCTAAATATCCGATCTTCCTACGCTCAAATCCGCTACGGGATGGATGTTTCGAGCCATTAACTCTAAATAGATTGCCTCGATCGATCATCCAGATTGATGATAAGTATATTTACTGATCGTAACTAATTAGTGTCGATGGTCAGTAATCCGCCAGCTTAATTTAAGATTAAGCCAATAATTTAAGCAAGTGACACTAGCGATCGAGATTAAGTTGGCAATATATCGATCGTGGATGACGAAATTATAGATGAGATGCAAGATTGCCAGATTTAGGGTTAGTCCGATCGAACAAATCAGATTAAATTTCAAAAATCGTCTGAATTTTTGCCGATTACTGGTTTGAGTGCGGGCAAGATCGGCAAATGTCCAGCGATCATTCCAGAGAAAATTATTGATAATTGCGGATTCCCCAGCCAAAATTTTACTAAGAGTGATTGGTAACGCTAGTGTATAGGCATCGCTGAATAAATATAACAACGACATATCAACCACCAGCCCACTCAACCCAACGGCGATAAACCGTAAAAATCTACCACTCCGAGCTAGTCGCAACCTGAAGAGATGCTGAATGTATTCAATATACTGTCGCCATGTAACTTTGCTGGTTCCAGCTTGGCGTTCTTGAAACTCATAGCCAACCTCGATAATCTTGCCAATCTCGCCTCGATCAATTACTTCGATCAAGATCTTATAACCTAACGGACTCAATACTTTTCCGGCGATCGTTTCTCGCCGCAATAGAAAATAGCCACTCATCGGATCTGTCACCCGCCCGATTGATTCTGGTAGAATCGCCAACCCCAATATTTGCGCGCCTCTAGATAGACAGCGACGGAGCAAGCTCCATTCACTTACGCCACCCCCATCCATATTCCGACTGGCGATTGCTAAATCAGCACCAGATTCAATTGCCTGCCATAATTGTCCGAGGACTTCCGGCGGGTGTTGGAGATCGGCATCAATTACCCCTAGAATCTGGCCTCTCGCCGCCTGCCAGCCTCGCACAACTGCCGTCGCTAGTCCTCGCTCGTTTGTACGGCGCAAGACCCGGAGCTGAGGATATTGAAGGGTCAGATCTTGAGCGACTGCCCAGGTGCGATCGGGACTATTGTCATCAACGATGATTAGTTCATAATCATTTGGGATCAGTCGATCGAGTTGACTGGTTAAAAGCGGGACAATCTTAGCAATACTATTACGCTCTTGATAGGTGGGAATAATCAACGACAGCAGCGTTTCTCGCTCGGCAATCGGTGGTAGCGTCTCAATTAATAAATTACCTGTGGAGACAGGTAGCAATAGATTGTGTCTGAGCATGTTGAAGACGTGTCAGATAGCGAGGACTAGAGATCCAAAATCCGTAAATAGCAACCGAAAACGCTAAAGGTGGGCAATACCCACCTTTAATTTTAACCAATATTTATTCGGAACTAATTAGCGGGAGGCATAATTACAGTATCGATCGCGTGAATTACACCGTTACTAGCTTTGACATCAGCCAAAATTACCTTGGCATTATTAATCATCACCTGTTTGCCTCTAATCTTGATGGTAATCGAACTGCCTTCAACTGTTTGGACTTTACCTGACTTGAGCATCTTCGAGGTGTTTGTACCAGCAACCACATGGTAAGTGAGGATTTTTTTGAGTTGCTCTTTGTTTTCAGGTTTGAGCAGCTCTTTGAGCTTGGCTTTACCTAGTTTCGCAAAAGCAGCATTCGTTGGTGCAAATACGGTATAAGGTCCCTCGCCAGATAAAGTTTCCACTAGATCTGCTGCTTTTAGTGCCGATACTAATGTGGTGAAAGATTTACTCTTTGCGGCAAGATCAACGATCGTTTTTGCTGTCTTGGGTGTTGTGCTAGGCTTGGACATCGAGCCACTGGGCTTGGACATCGAGTCACTAGGCTTCTTGACTGGAGTGGTGGGGCTAGTCGTTGGGGTCGTTGTGGTTGTGCCAGGAGTGCCACTTTGTGCATGACTAGAAATACTGACGAAAAGACCTGTCGAAACAATCGCTACACCTAAAGTTGCGGCGATCGATTTTTGAAGTATGGATCTAGACATGAGAAATAAACCTAATTAAAAAGTTATGAACACTGATGATAGTTCATGACTTTTAATTAAGTTTTGTGTTCCCGATCCATCGCGAACTGAAGCTGTGAAGAGCAGATAAATCGGTAGTTTCACCAGTCGCAATTCACCGATCTCTACTCTCGATCTAAACTTTCCCGCGTAACATCATTGCCATTTCATTTGTGGTTGGCGAGAGTTCGAGGGCAGTTTCTTCGGTGATCCGACCTTCTTGATAAAGTGCGAATAGGGATTTATTCATGGTAATCATCCCATCAAATTCACCATCTGTCATCAATGGGGCAATCTCGTCATATTTACCATCCCGCACGTAGTCTTTGACAGTTTCGGTATTAATTAAAATATCGTGATAAGCGGCACGTTTACCATCAGTAGTCCGACACAAACCTTGGGAGATAATTCCTACTAGTGATTCTGCCAAAGAGACACGCATTACTGCCTGTTCTTCTGGTTTAAAGAGATTGAGAATCCGCTCGATCGTTTTCACTGCACTATTTGTGTGCAAGGTACCGATCACTAAGTGACCAGTTTGAGCCGCTTTGAGAGCTGTATTTACAGTCTCACGATCGCGCATTTCCCCTACCAAAATCACATCAGGATCTTCGCGCAGAGCTGCTTTCAAAGCACTATCAAATTTGAGTGTATTCGAGCCAACTTCTCGATGTTTGATCAGCGCGCGTCTACTTTTGTGAATAAACTCGATCGGATCTTCGATCGTAATAATATGACGCGGCATCTCCTTGTTCATATAATCTACCATCGCCGCCATCGTCGTCGATTTACCCGAACCTGTCGGCCCTGTGACGAGAATTAACCCCTTATGCTGATGACAGACATCACGGAACACTGCGGGTAAGCGCAATTCTTCTAGAGTCGCAATTTGCATCGGAATCAGTCGCATCACCATGGCATAGCCGTACAGAGAGTCAAATACATTAATCCGCACTCGTGCAAACTCATACTGGGTAACCCCATCAAAGTCTAAATTAGCTTGAAATGTCCGAATTTCAGCTTCACTCAAAACTTCATGCAACCAGGACATAAAAGTTGGAAGATCTGTTTCTGGATAATTAGTTGTCTCAATTTCACCCCGATTGCGAAATCTGGGCATTTCGCCAACACCAACATGAACATCAGAATAACCAGCATCGAAAGCTTCCTGAACTAATTTCCCAATGCTGGGTTGTCCTGGTGGTAATTGGTAAGTGACTGCGGCAGTCGCTACCATTGTTGAAGTCGGTGGTGGTGGCGGAAAATGACCAGATAGATTGGACTTGGGTGGCGGTGGTGCCGGGAAGTTACGGGAGTTTACCATAGATCGATCGACCAGCTAATTTTGTGCTACTACTCTCGCTTAGATTGCCCAAATTTCCTCAATCGATCGATATACTGATCACTAAGTTTCTCGATTTTATTAGTACATTGTTGGATCGATTGACAATTTAATTGCCAATTCTTGCCGCTAAATTCAGTCTTAGTTTCTAGATCGTTATCGACTAGAAAAATAGTCTTAGCGGCTAAGGTACCACCCACTAACAAGCAGATTATCCCCACTGACAACCAGGATGAAGAACGATCGTTAGCGATTGGCTTAAAGCTCCAATATTTTACTCGTTAATTCCCACATCTGGATCGCCTTATCATCACTAGCCTTGTCTGACAACTCCTGTACAAAGGATTTGCGCCCTGCTTTTTGACGATTACCCCAACTCCAATGCACCCCAGACTGCTTGAATTCTGGATCTGCGACTACTTGAGCCACCCGTTCTCCTGATAATTCCTGAGTCACATAACCCCCCGTAATATTCTTCTGGAACCAGGGGAAAATCTTCTGGAATAAGGGATAACTATTCCGAAATAGCGGTGTGTCGGCTACACAACCAGGATAGAGCGTATTAAATACAATTCCGGTTGCATCGTGGTAACGACGGTGCAATTCCCGACTCGTCATCATGTTACACAGCTTACTATCTTTATAAGCCTTACCCGCCTTAAATGGCTTACCATCAATCATCGCAATCGGTGCTTTAAATCCAGCAGCTAATCCCTGAAGATCGCCTAAATCTGCTGGAGCAGGAATCGGAATTTTGCCGCCTAACTCCTTAGAATTGGCTGTAACGGTACCTAAAATGATTAACCGTTTATCTGGTGCAGACGAAGCTTTTAAGTCCTCTAAGAGCAGATTACACAGGAGGAAATGACCAAAATGATTGGTTGCAACACTTAGTTCATATCCTTCAGGCGATCGCATCGGCTCTTTTAGTAATGGCAGATAAACTGCTGCATTACAGACCAACGCATCCAAGGATTTGCCAGTAGCTCGGAAATTTTGAACAAATTTTCGGACACTTTCCAGAGCACCTAAATCAATGTGCATGATGCTGTAAGTACCTAGAGACATGCCTACCGCTTGCGCCGCTTTTTCCGCCTTGGGTAAATCCCGACAAGCCATTACTACATGCCAACCCCGTTGTGCCATCGCTTTGGCGGCGTATAAGCCTACTCCTGATGAGGCTCCGGTAATTATTACTGTTTGTTGTGTCATTTTATTAAAACTTTCTTTAACTATATTGAGAACATCAGATCTGAGGAGCGATTAGGCAAGACCCAACCCCGGATTATCAAATAAAATTGATCAGTTTATCGCCAAAATGCTGAAATGTTTACAAAATATCAGAAGATAACAGTCCGCCTTAATTAAAGTTTGATGCCGTTCAGTAGTACAGGGCACGACTAATACAAATAAACTAGCGAGATTAATAGATTAATCATTTTTTAAGATCCTCAGGTAGTTCCAAGTCGATCGACTGATAAGTTCGAGCTGAGCGGTTAAACTGGTAACTGAATAACTGCTACACGTTGATCATGCCCATCCCTGCAATCCAATGGTATCCCGGACACATTGCCAAAGCCGAGCGTCAACTTCAAGAACAGCTCAAGAAAGTTGATGTTGTCCTCGAAGTTCGGGATGCGCGGATTCCTTTTGCGACCTATCATCCACTCCTAGCGACGTGGATTGGGAATAAACACAAATTACTGGTGCTCAATCGGGTTGATATGATCCCGCTGGCAGTAAAAGAATTGTGGACAGAATGGTTCTTATCCCAGGGCGAACAACCATTTTTTGCTAACGCTCAACAGGGAACTGGAGTTGTTGCCATCTCGAAAGCCGCTCAGTCGGTAGGTGTCGCCATCAACGAAAAACGCAAAGAGCGGGGGATGTTACCTCGTCCAGTTCGGGCGGTAGTAATTGGTTTTCCCAATGTTGGTAAATCAGCTTTGATCAATCGCCTAGTGAATAAACGGGTGGTAGAAAGTGCCAGACGCGCTGGCGTTACCAGATCGCTCCGGTGGGTAAGAATTTCCGACCAATTGGAGTTACTAGACGCACCAGGGATTATTCCTGGACGTTTAAGCGATCAACAAGCTGCGATAAAACTCGCGATCTGTGATGATATTGGCGAGGCTGCATACGATCGACAAGGGATGGCAGCAGCATTTATTGAGCTGTGTCAGGAGTTGGGCTATGTAGACGGCTTGAACGCCAGATACGGTTCTGTGCCTACGACGTTGAGTGGGGAAGAATATCTGCATCAACTAGCAAATGAAAAGTATCGCGGCGATCTCGAACGGACATCTCATCTAATTCTCAATGATTTTCGGACTGGCGTATTGGGTAATATTCCCCTTGAATTACCCAACAAGTCTAATTCCTAATTTTTAGTTGCAGAGTTGCTCTCACGGATGAGTCTTTGTTGCACTTCATCTCTATCGACTATGACAGAAGATAAGCTGCCATATAGTTCCTAGCTCTCTAGTAAACTTTCCTGGTATATTAAGAAATACTAATCGCTTTCAACTTTTAACTCTCAACTTTCAACTTATTTAATATCCGAGTTTCCTGAATACCGATCGATTTAACAAAAAATGCATATTGCGTGGCTGGGAAAGAAAACGCCTTTTTGTGGCAATGTTACCTATAGTCGAGAAATTACTGGTGCCCTAACTAATCGTGGGCACAAGGTAAGTTTCATGCATTTTGCTGACACCAAGGCGGATGGCGATGAAGTGCCATTACCGTTTCTTTACACATCTCAAATATTTACAATTCCGACAATTAGAGCTAAGCGAGTACTCGAAAGATCGCTCCGTCGTCGGAAGCCAGATATCGTTCATGCTTCGTTGAGTTTATCAGCTCTTGATTTCCTGTTGCCAGAAATTTGTCAGGAGCTAGGTGTACCACTAATTTCGACATTTCATACGCCCTACGATGCCAAACGCCGAAATGTGACTTCGACTAGTCAATTCTTAGCCTATCAACTGTATGCACCATTTTTAGCTAAATACGATCGGACGATTATTTTCTGCGAGGAACAGCAAGATTTATTAGTCAAACTAGGAGTACCACGCGATCGAATTACGGTTATTCCCAATGGTGTAGACGATACAAAATACACCCCAGGTATTAGCAATATTAAAGCCGAATTTAACGCCAAACAAATCTACGTTTATCAAGGGCGGATTTCGACTGAAAAGAATGTTGAATCTCTACTTAAAGCTTGGAAATATTGCAATATGCGCGACTATGGTTGCAAGCTATTGCTAGTAGGCGATGGCCCACTCAAACCCAATCTCGAACCATTTTATGGCACCGAACATGGTGTAATTTGGTTGGGAGCGATTCGGGATGATGCTCGTCGAATCGAAATTTTGCGTGGTGCTGATGTCTTTATTCTCCCTTCGCTCGTAGAAGGTTTATCGCTCTCGTTGCTCGAAGCCATGTCTTGTGGCATGGCTTGTATCGCTACTGACGCAGGCGCGGATGCTTCGGTAATTGCTGATGGTGCTGGAGTCGTCATCAATACACAAGGTGTCTCTGGGCAACTGCGTACCCTACTTCCCATCATCCGCGATCATGATGCCTGGCGCGAGACTTTGAGCAAATCTGCCCGTCAACGGGTATTGGATCGCTACACCTTGTCGGGTAATATCGATCGAATCGAGCACCTATACGGGGAGATTCTCGCACCAGTTCGGGCTGTAGGGTAAGAGTTGGGAGCTGGGTTAGCAATTCCCAACATCTAGGTTGCAGACGATGTTGGTGAGTGTATTTTTACTTACAACAGATAAGTCCGTTAATTTCCAAGCGAAGGAATTGCAACTGGAGCTGGAGCAGTTCCAGTGGTAAGCCAACCAGCACTCAAAATAATTGTCAGAGTGATAAACACGAGAAATAAGCCCCAAGTAATCCGATTGAGGTTGCTTTCAGCACTTTTGGTACTGCTAAATAACTGAGCTTGACCACCAATTCCCCCAATTCCATCACCTTTGGGGCTGTGCAATAAGACCATTGCTGTCAAACCAAATGCCGATACGCACCAAATAATCTCAATAATATTAACAATATTCATCTAGTAGTAATTTTAGATCTTAAATAGTCTTTAGTTTATTGTATCTCGATATCCTGGAAAATCATGGTAGGGGCAATCTTACACACCAACCCGCATCGGCGATCGAGTCTGCTGATATTCTACCAGCGCGGGAACGACCATCGATTTACCAGTCATTTCTACAGGTTGAGGAATCTGGAGAATTTCGAGAATTGTCGGTGCGAGATCTGCTAACTTACCATCTTCGCGCAGCAGGACATCAGTACCATGTCCCTGCAGTTGACGGCGTTCGCCTTCTATTAAAATAAATGGTACTTGACTGGTGGTGTGCGCTGTCCAGGGATTACCCTCTTCATCGCACATATATTCAGCATTGCCATGATCTGCGGTGATAATTGTCGTTCCGCCGACTTTGCCCACACCTTCCAATAGCTTACCCATACAAGCATCTACGGTTTCGATCGCTTGAATGGTCGGTGCCATTTTACCTGTATGTCCGACCATATCAGGGTTGGCATAATTAACCACGATTAAAGCATATTTTTGTTTGGCGATCGCCGTTAGCACCACATTTGTCACGATCGCCGCAGACATCGCTGGAGCGCGATCGTATGTACTCACCTGGGGACTGGGAATCAATTCCCGATCTTCACCTGCGAGTGGTTCTTCTAATCCGCCATTGAAGAAGTAAGTCACATGAGCATATTTTTCAGTTTCGGCGACTCGAAACTGCTGCAAACCTCGCTCAGCGATGACTTCGCCTAGCAGGTTTTTGAGCTGTTGTGGTTCAAAAGCAACTAGTACGGGTAGTGTCGAGTCGTATTGAGTAAAAGTAGCAAAAGTTAGAGGGGTAATTTGCTCACGCATAAAGCCAGTGAATTTTGGATTTACGAGGGCACTGGTGAGCTGCCTAGCTCTGTCGGGACGGAAGTTAAAGAAAATCACCCCATCACCGGATTCGATCGCACCGGGGGCGATTCTGGTGGGGGTGATGAATTCATCAGTTTTGTCTGCTTTGTAGCTATTTTTTAGCACGGTAGTCGCAGTTTCGCCGCTACCATCGCCAGCTTGAGTCATCACATCGTAAGCTAGTTTGACTCGATCCCAGCGATTATCGCGATCGAGTGCATAATATCGACCGCTAACGGTTACAATTTTACCTACACCAATTTCAGCGATCGCATTTTCAATTTTCTCGACAGCGAGTAAGCCATCGCGAGGATCGGTATCGCGGCCATCGGTGATGACATGGAGACAGACTTCGGTAATATTTTGATCGCGAGCTAGTCGCAATAAGCCAATCAGGTGATCTAGATGTGAATGAACTCCGCCATCAGAACAAAGTCCCAGAATGTGGAGTTTGCTCTGACGCTCTTTTACATCCTCACAAACTTTTAACAGCGCGGGATTTTCTAGAATGCTTCCATCCTTGACAGCATCCGAAATCCGCACCAATTCTTGTGGGACAATTCTCCCCGCACCAATATTTAGATGTCCGACTTCCGAATTACCCATCTGTCCATCTGGTAATCCTACTGCTCGTCCAGATGTATCAATCAATGTATGTGGATAAGCAGCCCACAGGCTATCAATATTCGGTGTCTTGGCTTGAGCGATTGCATTGCCGTGGATATCTGGGCGATATCCCCAACCGTCTAAAATTACTAGCACCACCGGAGCTATAGGTGCTTGCGCCATGTTAATCTTCGCCTTTTGTTGAGAATAAGGTCACAGTTATCATAACAGTTCTCAGTTATTCTCGCTCGAATCCTCGATCGGGAGTCGATCGAACTTACGTTAAATCTGGCGACTACCTTGCCGCAGTTGTGCCGATCAAGCAGGTATTTAACAGAGATGTACCAATTATCCCTGTGCGATGATCGTGGTGCGCCAGAGACGTTCGAGATCTGTCGCCGCGATCGTTAGATGCAGCACATCGTTGGGCTGGAGAATTGCGCTGAGTAACTGTTCGCCGTGGATGGTTTGCGCCTGGGTTTCTAAGTATAGCGGCACCAGATCTGCCGCGATCGCTACAGCCTCAATACACTGACCGCAAAATGGATGAGCTGGCGTGACCAACAGCGATACGGCAATCCACAACCGATCGCCAATCGTGCCACTACCAAATACTTTCCCGCCCAGGGCTGCGGCAGCAAAGACAGGAGCGGCCAATTCTGGCGGACTGAGGACAGATTCAAATTCAAATACTTGTTGCATTCGGTGGACTCGATCGGGGTTTTGACAACGGACGACAACGGGCAGTTTGGGCGAGATATTTTTAGCTGTGAGGGCAATTTCTAAATTAACCATGTCATCGCTGGTTGCAGTCAATAGGGCAGCGGCGTGGGGGATATTTGCCTTGTTCAACGTGTCGGGTAAAGTCGCATCACCGAGAATGACCGGAATGTTTTGAGCGCGTGCCATACTCAGAAATCGGTTATGGTTATCGCGATCGATTACTACAACTTGATGACCTTGGGATTGGAGTTGGGTGGCAATGCGGACACCAATCCCGCCCAATCCGCAGACGATATAATGGTCGCGTTGGGGGACAAGGATCACATCCCATAACTGTTGGAACCTGCTACCCAAGACGAGATCGTTGAGGAGTGCGTAGCACATACCGACGACTCCCGCCCCGACAATCATGACGATCGCGGTGATGAGCTTCATATTTGTTGAGGCATATTCGGCCATCCATTCATAACCCCCAACGCCAGTAATAATTCCCACTGAGAAATACAGGGCATCGACGATCGGCGTTTTACCTGAGAGTGACTGTGTATAAGTGAGGGTAAAAATCAGCACCATTACTAGCATCGCCAGCATGGCAATCGGGGTCGATCGACCATGCTGCTGAAACCGTCGGACTCTTTGCCATAGTCGCTCGGAGCGAGAATCGATCGCCGCCTTACCCTGTTTTAACCACGAGACGGTTGGAGTCCGCACCTGCGGCTGAGTGCCGACGATTAGTCGATCGCCCGACTGGAGCCGCCGATCCAGACTCATAGCTTCTACTAAGCTAATTTCTCGATCGGCAGTCAAGTAAGAGATCAGCATCCGGCTGCGGTTATCCCAAATATCCCTGAGTGAAAGATCGTACCAAGGATGTTCGGGATGAATGTATTCTTCGTAAATTGGCCAGGTTTGTTGGACTAAATTTAGGTGTCCGATCGCCCGATTGCCCATAGCGGCAAAGACGAAGATCGGCGCAGCAATGGCCGCCACACTCATGGTGGTATGTTCCGGTAATGTTTGGTCGAGCCGTTCGCCCAAGTTGGTATTAAACAGGCGACTGATAATTCGCAGTTGGGGATTGAGTAACCGCGCCTGCATGACGATATCCAAGTTGATGGCATCATCATGATTGGCAACAATTAAAGTGTGAGCAGACTGAATCCCCGCCCGAAATAGAGTTTCTGGCGATCTCAAGTCACCGATGGTCAGATCTGGTTCGTCGGGAATGGGGTAATCGTTAATCCCAACGACTTGGGCATTCTGTTGGCGGAGCAGGCAGAGAATTCGATAGCCGATGGAATTTAGACCGCAGACAATGACGCGAGGAACCATAGTGGTGTGAGGGGGAGGTCATTGCTTTCGATCTTCAACTGAATCAATACCTGAAGTTGTAGCCCAACGCACCAATCCGTCTAGCTTGCGTCTCCAGTTTTAGTTGCACGCCATTGTAATAGTCGATCGAGTCGAGCTAAGTCATTTACTCTAAGTTCGCAAAGCATTTTCGTCATCACAGCTAAGTTGAAGTTCCTCAAACCGAGCGAAAAATTGCTCAAAAAATCACTTTGGCAACGTCGAATCCTGGGTCGTTGCTGAGTCAAACTGACAACAATCCCGAATCCGATCGCTCCCATTAATACCAGCCGACTTCAGCAATTGAGACCAGGCGATTGCGAGATCTCGATCTTTTGTCTGGCGGAAACGATTGCCGATCTGAGTGAGTGCATCGTACCAAATGCCGTTTGCGGCGAGGATTTGGATGCTCTCTAGGGAGGATTTAGCAGTGGTAAGAGCTGTGGGTGTGGCAATCCGCTGAATTTGTCCTTGGACGAGGAAAGGACGATCGACTCGCTCATCGGTATCACAGTAGAAAGCTACTGCCCAATGATAGGTACGATCGATTTGCAGCGCGGCTGTGGGCGGAAATGTGATACCGATCGCGCCAGATGATATTTTACGCTTGGTTGTGTATGACTGTTTGGCGACTAGTTTGCCATTTTGTTCTCGCACAGTCATCTCCATGAGTAAATCTGGAGCCAATCCTTGTGGTGTATTCAGCCATACTGTAGGTTGATCGCTGATCGTTTGTCCCCAAGCAATTTGCTGGGGCGACATGGGGACTAACGCGGCGATCCCGCGATAGGGTTGACAACCGCGTGTCCCACCACCTTGAGCGCGATTCCCTGGGATGCCGAGGGAGCTGGGTGGAGTGGGTGGTTTCCAGCGGATTTTGAGGTTTGGTTTGGGGGCTATAGGGGGGGTGGCAAGAGTGGGAAAGGTGGTGGTGACGATCGCGGCTAGCAGGAGGATCTTGGCTAGGCGGAACTTTTGGGCGATGTTGTGGAGTGGATGGGAAGTTTTCATGGTTTTT
The DNA here is from genome assembly GCA_025358725.1 of Chamaesiphon sp. GL140_3_metabinner_129_sub. Taxonomy (GTDB): domain Bacteria; phylum Cyanobacteriota; class Cyanobacteriia; order Cyanobacteriales; family Chamaesiphonaceae; genus Chamaesiphon. Next base: position 16,195 of record JANYIT010000244.1, on the reverse strand, counting down.
GTGGATTTGGGATCGAATGCGACACAGATACCAATAGGGCTGAAGCTGTTAACGATAGAATTGGCATTCCAATTGGGAGCCACAATCCACGAGTTAAGCAGAGCCAAGCAGTGCCGTAAATTATGGCGATCGTGCTTCCCAGCAGGAGCCACTGGACAGATCTCATCCGAATCAAGGCGATCGCGCCGCCAATGATGGCACTACCGATCGAGAGAATAATCAGGTGGGGGAATGTAACTGGATCTAGTAAGGGGCGATTGTCTTGCACTGCACTGAGAATTTGGCTCACCATCTGGGCATGGATCAAGACACCAGGCTGTTTTTGCGGAAAACCTGAACCAAAGGGGGTTGCCCAAAAATCGTTACTACTGGGATTGACTGAACCAATCAGGATAATCCGATCTTTAATTGCATCTGCGGGCAATTGTCCTGAGAGAGCTTGCTGTAGTGTGACGGTTTGGGCGATGCCTTGGGCGGTACGACGATAATTGAGCATCACTTGTAGCCCCTGAGCATCCTGGGCGGCATACCCTCCGGCATTTTCTGCTAGGGGTGCGATTTCTCGTAGGGAAGATTGTTTGCCCACTTGTAAACTTGTTTGGGTGAATTGGATCGGAATATTCCGATCGGCTAAATAACGCATGGCTAATAGGCTGCTCAAGGCGGTTCCCGATCGACATTGAGAGGTGGATTTGGGATCCATGGCGATTAGGTGTCTGCGCACGACACCATCATAATCTTGCACGAAATCACTAAAGCCGACAGCTTCGGGCGGGACTTCGGGGGCTGGGGCTACGCCAGTACTATCGTGCTGAACATCAGGACGCTTGCAGATGGTAACTAGTCGATCGTTATCGGCTAGCTGGGATTTGAGCGTTGGTAATTTTGTCTCAAAATCTCGATAAATATCCAGCCCGATCGCGCTGGGTTTTGCTCTGAATAGGATTTGGAGCAGTTTGTCTAGAGCTGAGTCGGAAATCGATCCTGAGGCAGTTTGAAGACGTTGAGCGCGGACATCTTCGTCAGTAAGGGTGACAATTAGTAAGCGGGGATCGGTGGGTTCGATCGGGCGCACTTGGATTAATCGATCGAAAGTAGCTAGTTCCAGTGGTTGGAGCCAACCGAGAGATTTTGCGGCTAGAGTTGCTCCGGTGGCGATCGCACTACTAACGGCGATCAATATAACCGATCGATACAATGATCGTCGCCAAGTGCGCTGGGGTAAAGCTGACACTGGACGATCGATCTCCAGCATAGCGGGAATTTCAGGCTGACACCAATCAGCCCAAACCGCTGCTGGTTCTGCTGGATTTTGGCAGATGACAGGCAACCAGGTAGCACAGGGAAAATCACTTTCTAATAGCTGTAATTTTTCCCGTGCTTCACGGACGGAGTAATATAATGATTGTCCCGCTGCAAAAGTTTGGAGAAAGGTTTTGAGAAATGCTTGCGCGACGCGATCGGGTACGGGTTGACGCATGACGATCGTTTGGGGAATCCGCAGATCGGCTAAGTCCCGCGCCAGTCCCAAACCATCACAGGAGTTGAAGATGGCGAGTTTGAGTCCATTGGCGATCGCCCGTTTCAAACCATATTTCAGGCGATCGATCGTCAAGGTTTCAGTCGCGTTAATTTGGATACAGCCGCGCCCCTGACTGGAACTATGTCCAGCAAAAAATAACAGATCCCATTTTTGATCCCAAAGTTGTGCTTGTAATTGTTCGCTACTAGGTTCGATTAACCAGTGGATATCGGCTTGGGGGAGTTGGGACAAAATCTGTCTGTCGTACTCGACATCGATGCCTTGACTGTTGCCTAGAATCGCCAGGATGCTCACCTTGGCTGGTTTGATTTGAGCTGGGGCTGGTTGGGAACGGGCGTATTCAGCCGGACTCAAGGCAATTTCTGCTGTGGGATAATCGTCGAGAAGTTGCCATAAATGCCACGGTAATTGCAATAGGCTGCTATCATTAGCCGCGATCGCGATCCGAATCCGATCGTCGGGGCTGAGATAGGTGCGAATCCGCCGTTGGATTTGCCCAAAACCATCGGTATTCAACCATTGATTCAGACATGTTTGTAACTGCTGACAAACCGATTCAAATTCTGCCTGGGAAATATGGGTGACATCTGCTGCATCATCAAATTCAAAGCTATCACGGGCACTGCGCCGCCAACCTAAATGAGCATAGAGCGCGAAATATAAGGTTTGCCACTGCTGCATCAATCGGGCTAATTCGGGCACAGCAGGCAAGCTCCCCGCCATCTGCATCGGTTGTGCAGTCGTATCTTCCCACAGTTGCGCGATGATACTAGGCAAGCCTGTCTGGAGATTGCCATTTCCTAAATTTAGTACCAGCAACTGTTCCATTATTTGATCCTACCTAAACCAGAAAAGATTCAACCACAGTCGTTGCGCCTAATTGCACTTGAATCTTAAATTCTGTACCTGAGTTCAAGCGAAATCGCGGTAACTGAATGGCATTATCACGATCGCGGGTGACAACCGATCGCATCACTTCATCATCGCTAGAAAGTAGGGTTAAGGTTAAGTCGGCGGGGAGAGTTTCGGTGTTGTAGATCGATCTTAGTTGTACCCCAATGCCTAGGCGTTCGTCTGCTTCTGATTCTACTGACACCAATAGCAATAATAGACGATCCGGTAATTGCAAAGCTTTGACTCGGCGCACGGTTGACGTTGGCGTTGCCGTTTGGCGAAATGCCAAGGCTAATTCGGCATCCTCGCCTAAAAAGTCTTCTACTGCTTGCCAACCAGTACTAAAAGCGTTTTGGAGCCAACCGCTGAGGCGGCTGGTGGCAGTAGTTAAATCAGTGCGGACAGATGTTGCGCCTTGACGTAATTCAACTAATCGTTGTCGCCACTGACGATCGCTCACCAATGCCCCCCACAATTCAAACGGAATTTCTAAGCGGGGATTGGGGACTGTCGCCAATCGTTGTAATAGATGCTCTGCTTGAGTGGCTGCCACACTTGCGAGAGGCGCGATCGCTGTTTGAGTGACTTCGCTAGGATTGAGTTGCTGGATTACCCACAAACCGGATATATCGGCAATTAAATGATGGGCATCGAGACTGTAAGTGCGATCGCTTGCATCATATCTGGCTTTTGCTTTCATCCTCTGATGGGTCGTATAGCCCCAGCAATGGAGCATTTCGGCATCGGGGTCAATTTGAACCGCAATGAAGTAATCTCCCGCCCAGGCGGGAATATCGACCCATTCCTGGGGAATAACTAATTCGCTATGATCGATCGCTTTGGAGGACAACAGGACAATCCGTTTCCCATTCAATTCCAACACACTACCATTGACAAATTGCCAAGTATCTGAATCTGGTGAGATCCTAATTTGGGGAAAGTCTGCCGCTAAATCTGCGGCGATCGATTGGCTAGCGATTTGATTCAGGTAAGAATTCCACCTTGATTCAACCGATCGATAAGCCTGTGCCTGTTGCCAAGCTCGATCGCTCATCGGTGCGGGAATGGGTAAGGTAAGTTGGGTAATCGGGATGAGTTCGAGTGTCATGATTCTCCGGGGCGTTGGGCTTGGGTATAAATAAATCGATCGCCAACGACTAAAAGTCGTCGCTAGTGATGCAAAGTCCGCCTACGCGGACTGGTTTATTAGTCCGCGTAGGCGGACTTTGCACTCTGAGGAGCGGTTTCTAACCGATTGGATTATCATTGGTCGATCGATTGATAGAATGATTCCAGCCACTCTTCCAGTAGAGGGCTGATAGCAGCAATCACGTCTGAAGTCGACTGAATATGCAATGTGGTTTGCCCCCAAGCCACGATCGCTTTGAGCAAGGTTTCTCTAGTTTTTGTGAGCTTGCGGGAAATTGTGTATTGGGGCAGATTCAATTGCTGGGCAATATTTTGTTGGGTTGCCCGATCGCGATAATAAAGTGTCAACAACTGGGCTGCGGGTTGATCGAGCTTGGCGATCGCCTCGTGCAACACCGTTACCATTTGCTGTTGTTGGGTTTGGCGTTCGGCTCTGGTTTCCTGCTCTTCTAGATACACCATCGGTTCTGGATCATTTCCGACTAGATCACTTTCCCATTCTGCTTCCGTGTCATCACCCTTCTTGACATTTAAAGAATTGACATTGGGATAGAGATAGTTCCGCACCTTTTTAGCCGCATCCAGCAACCATTTTTCCAGTTCTTTGGCAGTTGCGGCGGTTAAATGCGGAAATTCTTGCCGCTCTCGATTGTAAGACTGTTCGATTAGTTGCCAAGTCTGGGCATCGGGGGCAGCGATCGAGCGGAGTTTGGGTGACTTTTCAGAACTATGATGAGTTGTCAAAACCTTCCAAGCCACATAATAACGATCGCGCGTGACGGTATCAAAATTATTGGCAGTGAGAGTATCTAACAGGCGTTTGCGACTGATTTTCTGTAACAATCCCCAATCGGTACAAACATCAATCTCCCGTCGTTGTCGCAAATTATCCCGCAAACAATTACTAAAAACAGTATTAGCATAAGCTTTTAAACTCGTCGGCTTCGATACATCGAACCCTGCCAATAGCTTGGGCAAATCCGCGATCGCCACCTGAAAGCAATCCGACAACTTCATCTGAATCGAACCAGCACGCGGCATCACCCGATTTACTGCCCAAAAACAAGTTTCTTGCAAATAAGCCGCAAGATGACCAATTGCCAGACGCAGATCTGGATTGGTGACAGTAGCTTGTTGGGCATATTGTTTCAACCAATAAGCTGCCCAAAAATCCTCACTACCGCGAGATTCTAAGGGGATTAATCGGGTCATACTGCGATTTAAGCGCGGATCGATCGCCCATCCCTGGGATCGATCGTTTTCAAATTGCAGAAATGCGGAAAATATCTCGATTAAATCTGTGCGCTGACGCATGAGTTAAGGCAATCGGGTAGTATATAACCATTATATCTGCTCGATCGAACAGGTCGTTATTAATTTCAACCATCGCCTCACAAAAAAACATCCCTAAGAGAGGGATGTTTTTGAGAAAATATTGAAGGTTGTGGCTAAAAATCAGCAGTACATTGTGTTGACCAATTACCTTTGAAAATCGTCCCATAAGTTTTAAAGCAGCTTCCAGCCTGAGCAGGCATGGCAAAGATTTGACGTTTTGGTTCCCAAAATAAGCCAGTGTACATTTGACCCTTAACTAGAACTATTTGGCTACCCATTGGTAGTGTGAGTGTTTTTTTATCACCAACCACCATCCGAGGCGTGGTCATCGTTTGAACTTGTCCATTCGAGATGTAGCTAACTTGGTAATCAGCAACATAGCCACCTTGATTAAAGACTGTGACTCTAGGTGCGGGTGCGGCTGATGCCATTCCACCAGTGAGTGTAACTAGAGCGATAGCGGATAAAGCAGCGATTTTTTTGAATAGCATTGTCGTTTTCCTTTTGTTTATGAGTGTGTTTGAGCTTGTGATGATATTCACGTCTGGAATTTGGGTTTATGCACTTTCCGTTCAAAGTAAACAAGTAATTATTTTTTTAACCCACCTTCCGCACTTCTGACTGCCAACAAAAAACACCCCTAACGTAGAGGGATGTTTTTGAGAAAATCTTGAAGGTTATGGCAGTTATCAATTGGCTGTAAATCCTTTATTTGCAGGCGATCGAACTTTCACCAAGGATTACCGATCGTCGTAAACGCTGCCCAATAGTAAGGATGGGACAAATCTCGCTCCTGCAAGGACTGTAACTCCGATGGCAAGCTCCCCCGCACGCGGCGGATCGAACTATTGCCCAAGGTCAAATCCCCCTTCAGCATCGCTATCTGCGTATTGCGTAACGCTGTGGATTTGAGGTTTGCAGTTTTCAACTGCTGATAAAAATCCGACATTAGCACTAGTGTGCCCACATCATCCACTGACCACAGACTCGCCAATACCGCCTTCGCCCCCGACTGCACCGCCAACCCCGCAAACCCCAATTCCGCATTCGGTGTGCCCAATGCCGTCCGACAAGCACTCAGTACCAAAAGCTGTACAGCAGGCTTGTCCAAGCGCAGATCGCGAACTTCATTTAATTGCAATCGCCGATCCCAAAACTGAATATAGGAATTCTTTACCGATTTGGCAGAAATATCGGCATGGGTAGCCAAATGCACGATTCCGTAAGGAGTCTGAGATCGCGCCTGCTGAAATTTCTGTAATGTAAATGCCTCATTTAACAATACTTGTCCCTGCCAAAATCCCTGCTGGGTAATCGTTGCCAATTCGAGGGGCACCGCAGGTAAATTGGCATTGTCGGTAAACTTATCAGCACCCATTGCTAATACTTGTAATCCTTTTAACGTTGTCGATTGACGATCCAACAAGTTAAATGCTGGAATAATCGCCAAGTTATAGCGTTCGACCAAAAATTGTCGTCCATCGTGGAGTGCTGCTAATGGCAATCCACGTAAACCTGTGCCCAAGCAAAACAAAATTGTATCGATTTTTTGGGCTTTCAAGTCTGCGGCAACTGGCTGAATTAACCACTGATCGAGTTGTTGTGCTGGCGGTAAGTATTCAGCACTGGTAGTTTGGGGATTGACTATATTGAGGCGGAGGGTTTTGGCAACTTCGGGGAGGGTTTTAGCATTTGCCTCCTTGACTGTTTTGTGGACGGTTGCACCTTGGGCAGATACTAAAATTAGCTGTAAGTCATCTGGACGCGGCACCGCATAAAGTAATGCAGATTTAGTCTTAGTCGATCGATCGATCTTAGCTAATTGTTGTTGAATTTCTGGTAATTCAAAATATTGCGATTTTAATTTCCCTTCATAATAAGTTTCATATTGATATTGCCAGCCTAATTCCACTTGCCGAATCACATCGACTAAGTTGTTGCGATCGAGCGATCGTTGCAACTTTTGCCCATTTACAGGTTGTGGTTTTAGTCTAGCATTGAGATTTACCACCCTAGTAGCTACGTCTGGTAAAGTGGCAGTTGCCACAGAACCATACCCGTTAGCAACGCCACTCCCTGGGAGTATCGAGGGAGTGATATTCAGCACAATCCACAGACACGCGATCGACAGAGATCGCCAGACGAATATCTTTAGCTGCATGGAACTTTTAAGGTTTTGTAAAAGATTTTGTTTGGATTCGGGTGGTGTAACTTTTCTATTCTATCTGGAAATTATCAAAGGCTCGATTGATAATTCTTGAGAAAATATCGTTAGCCTTGGCGTAAGCCTGCTGTTAGACAAGGATCAGCTATTCAGGTAGATAGTTAAGATTTGAGCAACAAATACTTCAGCTTACGTGTTCCGTTTTATACTGATGATATCATTAATCAAGTATTGTGAAATACGCATATATCAATATATTATAAAGCTTTCAACTTTTGCTTGCTATAGATCGTAATTCACTTTCTATACATGTACTTTACGTCAATCTCACCTACCTATTTATTGGTTCATGTCAATTGGTTGAATAATAAATAGTTGAAAAATATTATTTACCCAATCGAAAAAAATATATATAGCTTTTTAAATAAAAATATTACGATCGTCAGTTTTGACAAGGACAAGCCCAATGGTTAACATTCAGTGTTTATTAAAGACTCTCAGCCAAGCTTCATTGCTCGGCATTGTCGTATTTTCTGGGATCGATTTCCTGCACCAACCTGTTTTTGCTGAGTCTCAAACCGAGAGAACTGTTAATGCTTATTACAACGCTGGCAATGGTTACTGTGATGCTCAAATGTTAGCCACTGTCTGGCAAACAAATCCCTATAATGCCAAGATAACAGCAGGTAAAATGATTCTCGGTTATTCAGGCTATCCAGGGAATGTGCCAGCGAAACTTTCAGCATTACGTCGAGAATATGCTGGGCGGGGTATTTGTAACTATAGTAGTGATTTTAGTTATGAGGATGCTGTGGCACTAGCAGCCTATTGGAAAACCTCTATTGCTACGGCTAAAGCCAGTCTGACGAGTAAGCTAGAATCTGGTAACTTAAAACTGGCAAAACAGGTTGTGAGTGAAGCCCGTCAATCAGTTAAAAATGTCAATTTTCCATCAGATCGAAAGATTTTCAATGCCTATTTTCATGCTGGTTATGGTTACTGTGATGCTCAAATGTTAGGAGCTTTCTGGAATATCTCTCCCGAAAATGCCAAATTATTAGCGGGTAAAGGGTTGCTCGGATTGCCAGGATTTTCTAGAAATGTGCCAGGTAAACTTGTCGCAGCTCGTCAACAATATGCTGGGCGGGGTATTTGTAACTATAGTAGCGATTTTAGTTATGAAGATGCAGTTGCACTAGCCGCTTATTGGAACACATCTGTTAGTATTGCCAAAGCAAGTCTGACAAGTAAGCTAGAATCTGGTAACTTAAAATTGGCGAGAACGGCGATCGGCCAAGCCCATCGAGCGGCTAAAAAATCTACTCAGATCAAACCTGTCTCTGCCCAAGAGCTGACAGGAACGTATGAAAATCATCTCTATGACAGATCGGGTAAGAACAACTGGCACTATGTGACCATTGCCGAGATCGATAGCACGAGACTGAAGTGGACGAATCGCGAGGGAGTAAGCTGGACGCTCACCCTCACCGCCGATCAGAACAGCCTCAGTGTGGGCAGGGATTGTCCATACTACGCCAGCGGTTATAGGACGGCAACCGTTCAGCGAAACTCAAATGGTCGGGTGACAGCCATCCTCGGACCAGGCAATGAACCCTATCAGCGTCAGTGAATCAACCACCGTTCGCCCTTTTTTTAGGCATCCCTCAGATCTAGGAAAAATAGTGACAGCGATTAACTGGAAAATTGGCATTGAAGTAGAATTATTAGCCCCTCCCCGAACAAGTCGCCTCGACTTGGCTCAGGCGATTAGCAACCACTATCAAGGTAGCATTCGACCATTTTTTCATCCCCAATCTGAGCCAAGCAAAGTACCTGGTACGCCTATTTTTCATAATTTAACAATCGGTTATGAAGTTTTAGATGCTCACCAAAATTTGATCGCCAAATGTGTAGACGATCTGACATTGCAAGCCGATTTAAACCGTCATGCTTCGCCACAGCCTGGTTGGTATCGAATCGTCAGTGATGATGAACGATTATTACGACTGATTAAACAGCAAGCAGATCCAAAACTGCCATTGGCAGCAGTGATGCAACCGATCGGTCGGTTGTTTGGCACAGTTCCCGAATCTGGTCTAGGCGGGATGATTCGGGTGAATGATGAGGTTGGGGCTTCAATTGCGATCGCGGCACCTTTACCGGGCGAAAGGGAGCGACCTTGTGAGCTAATTACGGCTCCATTAGCAACACGACATGCCGAACAATTAGAAGATTTATTGAGTCTAGCTCGATCACTCAAATTTACGGCTCCAGTGGAGGGCGCAACTCATATTCATTTTGATGCCACAGCTTTGCAATCGGCTCATGCGATCGCCAATCTGATTAATCTACTCTGGATCTATGGTGATATTCTCAAACAACTGATGAGCACAAATCCCCACTGCCGACGGTTGGGTCAATGGTCGCCTTCTTTATTAGAAACCGTATCGGCTCCAGGCTTTCGCAATCTTGATTGGCCTGAAGTTCAGGCTAAATTGCAACAGGTCAATCTGACCAAATATTGTGACTTTAATCTAGTCAATTGCATTTACAATATTGCTGACAAAAATACGATTGAGGTGCGAATTTTGCCAGTATATCTGGAGAGTAAACCGATCATCGATGCAGCATCTTTATTCACATCAATTTTGGAATGTGCGCTGGAGTCAAAATTGATTAAAGCCAGATCGGCTAAAATATTTTCCATCGAAAATACTAGATCCTTACTGGAAATGTTATCTTTGTCCAAGCAGCAGAAAACTGATTGGCTAAATCTTGCTAAAGCATCTCTTAAACACAAATCACATTAGTCGATCTGAATGCAATAGCCCCGACTTCTTCAAGAAGTCGGGGCTATGTTCTAACCTACTTTAGTTACCAGTGATTAGACACTAACAATAACTTTAGGTGCAGGATATACGCCTTTAGCGTATTTAACAGCAAACTCTTCCAAGGAAGCAGTTTTGATTTTGCTAGCATTACCAGCAGCCCAGAAAGCTGTGTAGCGTTCTGCACATACTTTTTGCATGTATTTGATCGATGGTTTCAGGAAGTGGCGAGGATCGAATTCTTCAGGCTTGCTGAATAATGCTTCGCGCACTGCTGCGGTGATGGCGAGACGGTTGTCAGTGTCGATGTTGACTTTACGTACACCACACTTGATCCCTTTTTGAATTTCTTCGAGAGGTACACCGTAAGTTTCAGGGATTTTACCACCGAACTTGTTGATGATTGCGAGGAGATCTTCTGGAACAGAAGAAGAACCATGCATGACTAAGTGAGTGTTGGGGAGACGGTTGTGAATTTCTTCAATCCGGCTGATTGCCAAAATTTCCCCAGTTGGTTTGCGGGTAAATTTGTATGCACCGTGGCTGGTACCGATCGCAACTGCTAGTGCATCTACACCAGTTTCTTCTACGAATTGTACAGCTTCATCGGGGTCAGTGAGGAGTTGGTCGTGAGAAAGCGCACCTTCAAAACCATGTCCATCTTCAGCTTCGCCCATGCCTGTTTCAAGGGAACCTAAGCAGCCTAGCTCGCCTTCTACGCTGACGCCGATCGCGTGAGCGACTTCGACGACCCGACGGGTAACATCGACGTTATACTCGAAGCTGGCTGGAGTTTTAGCATCTGCTTCCAAGGAACCATCCATCATGACGCTGGTAAAGCCCTGTTTCATTGCTGAGTAGCAAGTTGCAGCACTGTTACCATGATCTTGGTGCATGGAGATGGGAATGTTTGGATATGTTTCCACAGCCGCCAAAATCAGGTGGCGTAGAAATGCTTCACCAGCATAAGTCCGCGCACCGCGAGAAGCTTGTAAGATTACTGGGCTGTCAGTTTCTTGCGCAGCCTGCATGATTGCTTGGATCTGCTCCATGTTGTTGACGTTGTATGCTGGAATTCCGTAGCCGTTTTCAGCCGCGTGATCCAACAGAAGTCTCATTGGGACTAATGCCATTAGAATTTTCTCCTATATCTAAAATCTTTAAATATGCGATCGAGTATCGATCTACAATTCATGATTAATAACTAAGGATACTTTACCAAATATTTGTAGGTGTTGATACGATTCGCGCTAAATTAAATTGCCAAACAACAAAGGGAGCAGTACAAGACTACTCCCTTTGTTGTTTAATAGCTTTCGATATGGGACGCCCGGGGGTCGAACCCGGGACCAGTCGGTTAAAAGCCGAATGCTCTACCACTGAGCTAGCGTCCCATTTAGGCGCGAAAATATCGCGCCTTGATTAATATAGCACAGAGGTTTGAAATTCTGCAACTTTAATTTAAGTAAACTTGGCAGCAAAAGTTACGTTAGTCCTCAAAGTCTCCCCTGGAGCTACATGCAATAGATCTATCCCTGTATTCAAGCTATTGCGTGGAGCCGTCCAAGGTTCGAGACAATAAAAATCTTTATCTGCCACAGTCCAAAAGACGATCGTCCGATAGTTTTCGCTCGATGTCATGGTAAGAGTGAGATTTTGACTGGCATCTGTGACGGTAGCGACGGTACCAGTGACGGTGGTAAAGGCAGCATCGATTTCAGCTTGGCTAAAATCGAACTTTCCTGCGAAGGCATGAGTTTCGCCTGTCTGCTTTTCGGTATAGCTGGTTGAGGGAATTTCAAATGTCAGGCGATCTTTAGCTGGTGCGAGAAAATAAGGATGCAATCCACTGCTAAAAGGCATTGGTGTGGCTGATTTATTGGTATACGTTTGGTCGATAACTAACTCATCACCACTAATTCGATAGGTGAAACTAACGCTAAAATCAAAGGGATAAACTACGCGGGTTGCATCGTTGCTTTCCAGCGTCACAGTCAGACTCGCGTCGGTAGTGGTGGATTGATGGGTGACTGTCCAAGGTAACTCGCGTCCAAAACCATGCTGTTTGAGCGAATATTTTTGATCGCCAACCGAGTAAGCATTGTCAGGTAAATTACCACAAATCGGAAATAGGATCGGCAGTCCACCGCGAACGCTCAAACTTGGATCGGTAAACCGATCGGTATCCAGGTACATTAACTCACGATCGTTCACCCGCCAGCTAGTGGCAATTCCACCTCGATCGGGGTAGACTGTGAGAGAACTTTGGCTCTGGGTATCATTTAAAATATAAACTGGTTCGGTTTGAGGCTGCTTGGTGATGGTAAACATATTTTAGGCTTTAGGCTTTAGGTTTTAGGTTTTAGGCTTGATAGTTGTTAGGAAGCAAGTGTTTCCCTTGATTCCTGTTCTCTCATCCAAATTGGACTATGAGTAATTTACCTTAATAGGTCGTAACTTAATTAAGCAAAGAGACGAGCAAACGGGTATTATAGTTATATAGGCTACACGATCGCTGTTGCTATAATATCGATCGAGTAATTCAAAATCGGCTGCTTACATGAAAATTCTCGACTAAACAGATCGCTTCTAGTCAATTTTGGGAAAGATAATCTAGTCACTACTTTTATCAATACTAGATTCCCAGTTCCGCTGCCAGATTTATTCGTTTAGGAGAAGTTACCATGTTACACCGCAAGATTTATCAAATGTGTGAAGATGGTCGGGAAGTATGTATTTTCCTAAGAGACCAACAACGGTGGATCGAGCGTGCGCGGATTACCGATATCGAGGGCGATTTAGTCACGATCCGCTATGAGACTGATGAAGATGATGAAGTCTCAGCTTGGGAAGAAATGGTCCGTCTAGAAAGCATCGCTTCTATCAGTCAGAAATTAGCCTCTGTTCATCGTGGTAATAGCGAACCGCTCGTCTCTGATGAATGCCATGAATTAGAGCAAATTCGTCCTAAGACTACCCCTGAAGAGTAACCAATTCAAGATACCATCAAATTCGTATCCCTGACTTCTTCCAGAAGTCGGGGATATGTAGTAGCTATAGCTGAAACTATGTTCGATCCTGTCTTTGCTCGTGCTGGTGTATTGTGGACAGCAATTATTGAGTTTATCCAAACGGCTGAAGGGAGTGTGGCGGTGTGCTTAGAAAGCTATGTCGCCCAACAATTGATTCGCAATCCGCAGCTAGATTCAGGACAACGGAAATTATTAGTGCATCGATTCGTGATCGAGGGTGAAGTCGATCGCAAAACACCGCTAGAATTATTTCTTGCTAGTCAACCAGGCTTAACCAATGCAGATCGTCAGATCGTAGTCAGTTGGCGAAAAAGCTTTGTTGGGTTACTGTCGATCGTCCAAGTATTTTCCAATGGTTTAGAAGTAATGAATTGGCTGACTGCCAAACATTATCGCATCCAGTTTGTCGATTCGCAGTCCCAAACGGCAATGAGCCGACTGAAAGTTGGGGACGTAATCATTGCCCAAATGAGTCCGATTGTAGGGATAGATTGGGCAATTGTAACACCCTGGATTGCTTTGGGAAGATTGGGGAAACCAAAATTAGCAGTCGCCGTTGGTGCTTTTCGCCAAAATTATCCGCATTATCTTTACAGTGATGCACCCGAACAATTAGCCGCATCCTGGGAATCTGTAGCTGTCTATCATGATCGATTCGTCGAATTCTTCGGTACTGACGAAATTACCCTAACTGGTGCCCAATTGCAAACGCAGATTGGTGAATTTCAAACTTGGCTGGTAGACAAACAACTAGAAATAGCCGGAATTGACAAGTCAAAATCTCTCAATGAACTAGCCACCGAGGCAGGGGTTGAAGCCGAAGATTTACAAGCTTTAACTACAACCCTCGGATTGAATAATTCCAGCACCTCCCAGGGGCAAATAACCGCCATCGGGAAGATGGTATCACCCAAAGTCGAACTACCACCACAGCTAAAATCGGCAGCCGCTGTTACCGCGCTCAGTCACCCCCATTGGGGACAGATGTTTCTAGCCGATTATCCTCGCCTGAAAGCCCTCTTAGCACCTGTAGATTCTCAATTTCTCTCCGCCGATCTCCAATTTATCCGCAAATGTTTAGCAGATCCACTCATGAACGCCTTTGTCTGGCGGCGATTAGCCACTGAATTTCCCCAGCAACTAGAAACCGCACTCCATCAAACTCTCGAACTATTCGATGCTAATCAAAACCAACAACCTCACTCTCAACTCCCAACGCCCAACTCCCAGCTCGACTCAATATTAACTAGATTTAATAAATTTTTAGAACCAGATCTTCCCGATCTAGCTAGCGTTCCGCTACACTTACACGAATTGTTTCAAGCCGCCGTCCTGGAAGTGAGCAAAGAAAAAGTCAAGCCTAAGTCTCCACCTAAAAAGAGTGGTTTTGGAGCTAAAAGTTAAGAATTAATTAACCGTAGAGATTCAGCGTAAGCCGATCGACTAAAATAGGGAAAACCGATCTTCAAAATAGTTCTAATATTAATTGAAATTGGTATGATTGAAGCATCAACCTAAACGTTAAGGATGGAGAATTAAGACTATGAATATTCTTGGTTGGGCAGTACTTGGCTTAGTAGCTGGCGCACTTGCTAAAATGATTTACCCTGGTGCTCAAGGTGGCGGATTGATTGCTACGATGGTATTAGGGATTATTGGTGCATTTCTTGGAGGTACTCTATACACATTGATATCGACAGGAAAGTTTGCCATAGCCTCAGCCACAGCAGTTAGTGCTGGAGCCTTAATTCCCTCGCTAATATTTGCAGTGTTAGGGTCAATGGTAGCGATCTTTCTCTGGGGTTTAGTCACTCGCAACGCATAGATAGTATATATCCTCACCTGATTATTTTTGCTTAGTTGCAATGGCTAATTTCACTCCTTGAATTTGGCGAACCCTATCCATAATTGCTACGACTAGACCATGATTGACTTGTTCGTCAGCGTTAATTATGACTAGGGTTTGTCCATTTTTGGTAATGAGTGTTTGAATTTGGGGAACTAGAGTTATTAGATCGATTGACTTGCTGTTAATCGAGATCGAACCTTGAGCATCAATACTGACAATAATTTTGGTTTGTGGTTGACTTTTTCCCGTTCCAGCGATCGGTAAGTTGACAGGTAAACCCTCACTGTGAGTGAGCGTGAGGGATGTGATGATAAAAAAAATCAGAATAGCAAATAAGACATCAATTAGAGCAACTACATTAATGTCTGGGGTTCGATCTAAGTTGTTGGGGAGACGCATGGATTTAGTTGAAAGTGAATAGTTAATATATATTGCTCGTTGTCTGCGACAATAAGCGATGATCTTCCCAGTGGCGACGGTGGATAAGTTCTAATTGAGTGGTAGATGCTTGAATTTGGTCTAGTTGACGTTGGTATAATCCGCGAAAGAGATTGGCGCAGATAGACGCGAGAATAGCAACAATTAGTCCTGATGCTGTCGCTATTAAAGCTGTTCCAATACCTGCGACGACGTTACTATTGCCACTACTCCCACCTGTGCCAATTTTGAGATCTGAGAAAGATTCAATTAGACCTAAAATAGTACCTAACAACCCAAATAATGGTGCGAGACTAATTACAGTATCAAAAACATTATTAAAGCGACGGAGAATCGGAATTTCTTGATAGGTTTCGCTTTCCAGTGCGAGGCAAAATTCTTCAGGGGTGGCATCTTGTAAGTTGATAGCTGCTAAGAAAATTCTAGCAATGGGTAAGTTTTGTTCGCGTTTTAATCTGTTGATCGCGAGTATCGGTTGCTGTTGATACAAGTCTAATACTGTGCGGATTAATTGTTGTTGCTTACGCCCAAGTTTGAACCAGAAATAGAGCCGTTCGATAGCCAGAGCGACAACAAGAATCGAGGCGAAGAGTAAGGGATACATGACGATACCCCCTGAAACAAATAGTTTAGTTAAATCCATGAATTAGGTGTTGTGTTGTGTTTGATTTGAAAATCATTTTTATTTTGAATCTCATAATAAAATATTCGCTTTAATTATTCCTTTGATGATTTTTCCTGGCGGGTTGAATTGCATCTGCTTGATCCCTTCTAAAATTACTGAATCAATCTGTGAGTTGCCGCTAGATTTGACGATCGAGGCTTGTTAGACGACAATGAGGTTGGCGGGTGATGACACCCGTATTGTCGGATCGCACACAAAGTAGAGACAGAAAAACAAGAGCTTGAGTAGCCAAAAAGAAAGACACTAGAAAATCTCCCCAGGAAGAGAGAAAGTCAAGT
>JANYIT010000239.1 GCA_025358725.1 Chamaesiphon sp. GL140_3_metabinner_129_sub | reverse complement strand
ACTTGACTTTCTCTCTTCCTGGGGAGATTTTCTAGTGTCTTTCTTTTTGGCTACTCAAGCTCTTGTTTTTCTGTCTCTACTTTGTGTGCGATCCGACAATACGGGTGTCATCACCCGCCAACCTCATTGTCGTCTAACAATCGTCCCTCGCCAGTAGAATTGTCTATTTAGGAGCAGATAAATTAAATATTTACTTTTCTAATACTATTTCTAATAGTTTATTCATTGTGGGTGAATCATCATTGAGCCGCCAAACAATGGCGATTTTTGCAAGATGATGTGTGAGATTATCCACAGAGGAAACCATACCTGTAGAAACTGATTGAGTAGATGTCTGAATCGGTTTATAAACTACTCCCTGACGTTGAGCCTCTTGAATCGATTTTGGCAGAATTGACACGCCCATATTCGCAGATACTAAACTAACTATTGTTTGCATCTGAATGCATTCTTGAACTACATTGGGACTGAATCCAGCCGATTGACAAATGGCAATAATTGGATCGTATAATCCTGGTGCAAGTTGACGTGGAAAGAGAATGAAAGGCTCTGTTGCTAATGCTGTAAGACAGATAGAATCTGATGATGCCAAATGATGATTAGTCGGCAAAGCGACAACTAGAGATTCCTGAAAAATTATCTCACTCCGAAGATCCCCATCAATAATTGGCGGACGAATCAAACCAATATCAATTCTACCTTCCCGCAGCCAAATTAATTGTCGATCGGTAGTCAATTCATGCAATTCGATCTGGACATTGGGATATCGATCGCGAAACTGTTGGAGGATCACTGGTAAAATATTATAAGTTGCCGAACTCACAAAGCCGATTGAAATTTGACCGAGTTCGCCGCGACTAGTTTTTCTACCAATATCGATCGCTTTATTTAGTTGCTGAAAAATTTGAGTCACTTCAATTAAAAATGATTGTCCAGCAGGTGTAAGTGAAACTGATCTTTTAGTACGGGTAAATAATTCAAAACCTAATTCTACCTCTAAATCTTGAATTTGTTTACTCAATGGTGGTTGAGCAATATGCAATTTTTCCGCCGCTCTCCCAAAATGTAATTCGGTGGCAACAGCACTAAAATAACGTAAGTGGCGAAGTTCCATAAGTAGGTGAAAGAAGTTAATATTTTGCCCCTGCTTTCTTTAAAACTGCAACTATCTTTTGATAGTTCCCACTTTTGGCAATAATTAATGGCGTACTGCCCATTTTATTCTTGACATTTACCTTTGCACCATGTTTGATTAATAATCGAACAACATCAACATACTGATCTTCATAATGATCTGCTACACCCCAAGCCGCATACATTAAAGCTGTACTGCCTTTACCAGCTATAGCATTAATATTGGCACCTCTTTTAATTAATAGCTTCGTCATTTCTAAACCATTACGATAAGTGACTCTTACTGAAGTCATCAGTGGCGTTACACCTTCATCACCAGCTAAATTGATATTTGCATCGTGAGCCAACATTATTTTGACACAATTAATCGCTCCTGAATTAATAGCAGCATGAAGATAACGATTGGAACTACCACCTCGATCTAGAAATTGATTTAATTTATCAACTTTATCCAAGATAATATCTGTAAAAATAGGATCTTCTACTTCTCCACTTGGCTGATCAGACAATAAAGTGACGATCAAATTCTTGGTATCTACCGGATCTAATCCCACATCCATATCTGCCATAGCGGAATAACTTATTAACACCAGATTAGTTATGACAGCTAGACAAATTTTAAAGACAGCAAATCTTGACATATTTGGAATGATGGGGTGAGGTATAAATTAATCGATACTTTAAAAGTATTAATAGCAATCCTAATATATATTGGACAAGCACAAACATCCTTGTCTATAGTATGAATACAGAGTCACAACCATCAATTACTGAAATCGATCAATATGGTGAATTTATGGTCTACAACCAAACACGCACTAGGGTATCTAGCCAAAGCAGATAGCATTCCCCATCGTACCGAGGGTGAAGCTGTATTACTAGACTACATCCCCAAAACTGCTAACCGCATCCTCGATTTAGGTACTGGCGATGGGAGACTAATGGCACTACTCAAGATCGATCGATCTCAAGCTACAGGAATTGCTTTAGACTTTTCACCAGTGATGCTCGAACAGGCACAAGCCAGATTTAAAGACGATAGATCGATCGAGATTATCAGTCATAACTTAGACGATCCTCTACCAGATATCGGTAAATTTGATGCGATCATTTCCAGCTTTGCCATTCATCACGTTACACACAATCGCAAGCAATCTCTATACACAGAAATATTCAATCTATTAACTCCTGGCGGCATATTTGCCAATCTAGAACACGTCGCCTCACCCAATCAAAAAATTCACATTCAGTTTCTCACCAAAATTGGTTATACACCTGAAAATGAAGATCCATCAAATAAATTACTCGATGTCGAAACACAACTAGAATATCTGAGAGATATTGGCTTTATCGATGTAGACTGCTATTGGAAATGGTTAGAATTAGCTCTATTAATTGGAATTAAACCAATCTAGATTCTAGTCATACTTTGTACAGTCACAATCTGAATATCCATCGTAGGGTGTGTTAGGCGGTAGCCGTAACGCACCACCCGTCAAAAGTATATGTATCTCATCGTCCACAACAAACCTACGGCTCGTCCTTCTCAATATATTTCGGGAGTTTTTCAAGATCGGAATCAAGCAATGTTATATATAGATAGCATTCCTACAGATTTAGAACCTCAGTTAAAAGAGTTTGAAATCTATTGTTATCCGGTATATTTACTGGAAGCTGATGGTCTTGAGTTGACATTATATGAGGATGTCGACATTAACGCATATATCAGGAATCTTGTGCTCCAAGATAGTGATGATTATTGATATGGCAATATTTATTATTTAGATCGAGATTGGCAACCTCCTCGTCTCCCTGGCAAAGATTATATGGGCATCATTCAACACGAGCATATGTTAAACCGCAACATTTTAAAAATTCGCGAGCTTGGCATTGCAGAATACTTTTTATCTTGTTAACCTTGGTGCGTTACGCTGTCGCTAACACACCCTACAATTAATTAAAAAATCATGAGTAAAAACACATTATTCGATAAAGTTTGGGAATCCCACACCGTCGCCACATTACCATCAGGACAAACCCAACTATTCATCGGCTTACACTTAATCCATGAAGTTACCAGCCCCCAAGCCTTTGCGATGATGCGCGATCGAGGATTGAAAGTTCCCTATCCAGAACGTACCGTCGCCACCGTCGATCATATCGTACCAACAGAAGACCAATCCCGTCCACTAGCCGATAGCCTCGCCGAAGAGATGATGCAACATCTCGAAAATAACACCAAAGAGCATGGCATCCGATTCTACAACGTTGGTTCTGGTAGCCAAGGGATCGTCCATGTAATTGCGCCTGAGCAGGGGCTAACCCAGCCAGGAATGATGATCGCCTGTGGAGATAGTCACACCTCTACCCACGGCGCATTTGGTGCCATAGCGTTCGGAATTGGCACCTCTCAGGTACGGGATGTATTAGCATCCCAAACTCTGGCTCTAGGTAAATTAAAAGTCCGCAAAATCGAAGTTAATGGTACCCTCCAACCAGGCGTATATGCCAAAGATGTCATCTTGCACATCATCCGCAAACTTGGTGTCAAAGGTGGCGTAGGCTATGCCTATGAGTTCGCCGGAACTACCTTCGAGCAAATGGATATGGAAGCCAGAATGACCGTCTGTAATATGGCGATCGAAGGTGGCGCACGCTGTGGCTATATTAACCCTGATCGAGTCACTTATGATTATCTCAAAGGGCTAGATTTTGCACCCAAAGATGCAGATTGGGATAAAGCCGTCGCTTGGTGGGAAAACATTCGCAGCGATAAAGATGCTCAATACGATGATGTCGTTGTCTTCGATGCAGCCGAAATCGCACCCACAATTACCTGGGGAATTACCCCCGCTCAAGGTATCGGCGTAGACGAATCCATCCCGACAGTAGCACAGATGCCCGAAGACGAACGTGCGATCGCCGAAGAAGCCTATCAGTATATGGATCTCGCCCCAGGTACACCAATTATCGGCACGAAAGTAGATGTTTGCTTCGTCGGAAGCTGCACCAATGGACGCATCACCGACTTGCGCGAAGCCGCCAAATTCGCCGCTGGTAAACAAGTAGCCACCGGAGTCAAAGCCTTCATCGTACCTGGCTCCGAGCGGGTGAAAAAACAAGCCGAAGCCGAAGGGTTAGACGTGGTTTTTAAAAATGCAGGCTTTGAATGGCGCGAGGCTGGGTGCTCGATGTGCTTGGCGATGAATCCCGACAAACTAGTTGGACGACAAATCAGTGCATCATCCTCCAATCGTAACTTCAAAGGTCGTCAAGGTTCTTCATCGGGGCGGACATTGTTAATGTCGCCCGTGATGGTAATCGCGGCAGCGGTGACGGGGAAAGTTACCGATGTGCGGGAATTGATGAATTGAAATAGTAATAATCGGTGAAAGACGGTAATTCCACGATCGATCGTTCCTGGTGGGGTTGGGCGGGTTCGT
Organism: Chamaesiphon sp. GL140_3_metabinner_129_sub; assembly: GCA_025358725.1. Lineage (GTDB taxonomy): Bacteria > Cyanobacteriota > Cyanobacteriia > Cyanobacteriales > Chamaesiphonaceae > Chamaesiphon. Next base: position 13,609 of record JANYIT010000239.1, on the reverse strand, counting down.
TCAGTAATTATTGGTGCAAATCTTGACTAGCTAGCATAAACCCGCCCCTACGACATATACGAATAAGTTTAAATTTGGATATTACTATGCCAAATACACCACCAACTTGTAGGGGCGGGTTTATGCTAGAAATATTCGCTTTTAATAACAATTCGTAAACAAACCCGCCCAACCCCACTAATACCTACTGGTGAAGATGTTGGTTTTTACATTCGTTCTAACTAATTTACTTTAGAGTTTAGAATTAAATGCCCTAAAACATATGTATGCTCAAGAATTAATTCAACGTTATGAGGCTGGAGAGAGAGATTTTAAAGGTGTTGTCTTGGATGATGAAGATCTGAGCGGGCAAGATCTAAATGGTATTGATTTTGAGGGTGCTAGTTTAGCTCGTGTTAATTTCGACAAAACCTGCTTGACAGAGGCAAATCTATGTAATGCTGATTTAAGAGGTGTGAGATTGTTTGAATCTGGTTGGCATGGTGCAAATCTAAGAGGTGCTAATTTGGAAAATGCCGATATATCATTTTCTTCATTTGAAAATTCTAATCTTCGCGAAGCAAACTTAAAAGGAATTAAGTTACATCGAGTTGACTTAATCAGAACTAACTTGCAGGGAGCTGATTTTAGTGGAGCCAAACTAGACTATTGTGATTTTGGTGGATGTCTTTATGACTCAGAAACTATTTTTGATGATTGTATCTATGAGTCTCTAGCTGCTGAAGAAATTTATGGAAAGTTAGGAGCGATATCGATCGAGGTAGGAGCTAACTTACAGAAATGCGATCTAAGAAACACAGATCTAAGTGATGTCGATTTAAGTGAAGTAAATCTAAGCAATGCTAATCTTCAATATGCAAATCTAAGTCGAGCTATCCTCTTTCAATCAAATCTCGAAAATGCCGATCTAGATTATGCAAATTTAACGGATGCAGATCTCGAACAAGCTAATCTTTCTAATGCTCAGACTCGCATGACTATCTTTTTCAATACGACTATGCCAGACGGGACTATTCGAGATGATGGGTGTATGGAAGAAGAGGATGAGGATAATAGTGAATTATCTGATGACAGAGAATAAAAATATAAATAGGTGATAATAGTGATGATTCAATTCCAAGAAAAATTATTAACTAATACTTGGGAAAAAACTGATTGGGATACATTTATAAAGATGATCGAATCTCCCGATCGAGAAAACACCAAAGGTTATTACTATAACGGCTACATGAGGACAGAAGATTTATTCATAGGTGCTGATGTTGCTCGCAGTAAGCCACTAATTTACTTTGCTATTCTTTTACTTGGGATAGCTAAAGAAATACCTATAACTGGCTTATCAAATTGTAGCTATCGCAAAGTTGGAGTTAGAGAGTGTCAACCGGATATTTCTTTCTATATTGGCGATCGATCTAATTTAGCACCGACAGGTAAATCACTTGTTAATTTAGACGAACAAGCAACTCCAGATTTAGTAATTGAGATTTCCAATACGACTCTCGAAGACGATCTCGGTGCTAAACGGCTGCTATATGAAGAGATGGGTGTTTCTGAATATTTGGTAGTAGATGTGCAAAATACTCTAGTTTATGCGTTTGAAATGATCGATCGAGGTAGCAAACGTATCGATACTTCTCTGGTATTGCCTGGACTATCGATCGATACTATCACAACAGCATTAACTCTCAGCAAAGAACAAGACCAATCTCAAGTCGGCAAATGGCTGATGAGCCAATTTCAAGGATAATAACTAAACGAATATTAGTCAAAAAAATCATGTCACAACGTCAAAATATCTCCACCGGATCGAAATGGGAACCAATCCTCGGTTATTCCCGCGCCGTTAAAGTCGGTAACACCATCCACGTCGCTGGTACCACCGCCTCAAATACCGCAGGCGAACTAGTCGGCATCGGCGATGTATACGCCCAAACCAAACAAATCATCCTGAACATCGAATCAGCCCTCCAACAAGCCGGAGCCAGCCTCAAAGATGTCGTTCGTACCCGCATCTACTGTACCAACATCGACGAATGGGAACTCATCGGCAAAGCCCACGGTGAATTTTTCAGCGATATCCGCCCCGCTATGGCATTGGTAGAAGTCAGCCGTCTCATCGCCCCCGATATTTTAGTCGAAATCGAAGCCGAAGCGATCGTTCAATAAATGATCATCGCGCTCATCTTCTCTTGCTCCTCCCCTTTATAAGGGGAGGCTGGGTGGGGTAAAAATCTCAGCAGTAATTAAAGTTCCGCATGGCTGATTTATTTGAGTTGCTGCGAAGATCTACCCACCCCGCCCTTTGGGCACCCCTCCCAGGAGGGGATTTTGCCCCTATTACCTACCCTCTAATCTCTAATCTCTAGAATGAATAGCCAAATCTCCACCATCTCCGGTACCGCCATCCCCCTCACCGGAAACGACATCGATACCGATCGAATCATCCCCGCCAGATTCCTGCGCTGCGTCACCTTCGACGGCTTAGGTGCTAATGTATTTGAGGACGATCGAATCCAACTCAAAGGCGAACATCCCTTCGACTTACCCCAATTTCAAGGTGCAAATGTTCTCGTCGTCAATAGTAACTTCGGCTGTGGCTCCAGTCGCGAACATGCACCTCAAGCCTTGGCTAAATGGGGCATTCAAGTAGTCATCGGCGAAAGCTTTTCCGAAATTTTCTTCGGTAATTGCGTCGCAATGGGGATTCCTTGCCTCAACGCTGATACAGCCACTATCACAGAACTTCAAGAGATTTTACGCGACAATCCCCAAACTCCAATTACCGTCGATCTCAACGCCTTACGAGTCAGATGTGGTAAGTTTACTACCTTAGTCTCGATCGGCGAAGGCTCTCGTCAGCAACTAACCAACGGCACTTGGGATGCCTGTGGACAATTAGTCGCCAATCTCAGTCAGACTAACGTTACAGCATCAAAACTACCCTATGTCGCTTGGGGGTAAGATAGAGAAATCAGCCACTTACTTCGCCCTATTCCCTACCCTCTAAGTTGGTAATTGCCATCGTGCTGAGGCTGACTCAGCACTCAACATCGAAAAAGAGTTGCCGCAACCGCAAACACTAGTTGCGAGGGGATTTTGAAAGCGAAATCCCCCACCCATGAGATCTTCTGAGTAATCTAACTTGAGCTGATCTAAATATGCTAGGTGCGAGAGATCGATCGATACCGAAACACCATCTACCTGATAAACTCGATCGTTATCCTCGTTGGCTCCTTTCGTTGCGAGCGTCGAGTCTACTAGATCGATCGTATAGTAAAAGTCCTTACAACCACCACTAGCAAAACCAACGCGAAACTTACGTTCAGTTTGCGCCCGCACCGTCTGCATCCTTTTAATTTCGGCGATCGCCGTCTTACTAATTTCAATCATGGTTAAGCTCCCTCTGAAGTGAGGGAGTTATCAACCTCGGACATCACCAAACCACTTTTAGTCATTATTTCTCGCGTAGTCATCTTCAAACCGGACAATATCATCTTCGCCTAAATATTCACCATTTTGAACTTCGATGATCACCAAGGGGATGACACCTGGGTTTTCTAAGCGATGCTGGGTACAAGCAGGCACATAGGTAGACTGATTGCTATGGAGAATCTCTTCTTTACCATCACATGTCACCATTGCTGTTCCACAAACAACAATCCAATGTTCGCTGCGATGATAGTGCATCTGAAGACTGAGCCGATGCCCTGGTTTTACCTCGATCCGCTTAATTTTATGTCCTCTGCCTTCTTCCAAGATTGTAAAGGAACCCCAAGGGCGTAACTCGGTTGCTGCCACAGAATTGGTAGACATATCTGGAGTAAGTGTTAAATTGCTGGATTGTGTTTGAGTCATAGGTCAGGAGTAATGGGTTGATAGGATGATGCTGGGAGATTTTAGAGATTGATCGTCAATCACTTTACCAAAATTAATAGATCTTCCGAATCGACAAATATACTGAAGTCATAAGTACTATCTTTTCGATCGACTGGGTTTGTGTTAATAAAGATACAACCAAACTGGAATCATCACCAGAAAAATTAGGGTGCTGACAATGATGCTACTCGCAACCAGATTGCCATCAAGATTGTACTCCTCCGCGAGAATTAACCCCGCAAAAGCACAAGGCATTCCCGACATCAGCACCAATCCCAACCGAGGATCGCCACTCATCCCCATCATTGTAATCACAATACCGACAATGGTAGGCATCACCATCGTTTTGAGGATCGCTGGTAACAGCGCAAGCTTGAGACTTTGCCAGCCCTGAATCTGACTCAGCCGAATCCCCATCAAAATAAAAGCACCTGGAATCACCACCCAAATCGAGGCATGAAGGCTCGATTCGACTAATTCGGAGAATGGGATAGCACGAGTCAACGAACCCAGTGCAAAACCCCACAGCGAGGGCACAGAGAGTAGATCTCTGAACTGCATCCACCAATTATTTGTCGCAGTGCCTTGCCGACTATAATAGCTGGAGACGAGGACTCCTAAACCATAAGTACCAAAAACATTTTGAGTGACACTGTAGAGTACCGCCCAACTTAAATCCGTCTCTGATACAAAAAATGGGACAATGGCCAAACCCACAAATCCAGTATTGCCCAACATCGAACACAGTAACAAACTTCCTTTGAGTCCAGATGTTGGAGCTGGCAGATTTGGCTGTAATAATCTTTGCCAGATCTGGAGACTCAGCCAGCCCAATCCCAAGCCTAGTAGTAACGAGCTGATCGTAATTGTCGGAGCTAATTGAGCGCGTTCATCAAAAGTAGTTTGACGAGCCAGCGAAAAAATTTCGATCGGGACACCGATCCAATATAGTCCGCGCCCCAGCCAATGTGGAAAAGCAGAGGGGAGAAATCTTACAGACAGAATACCTAACCCCGTCCAACAGATTAGCGGAGTGTAAGCTTGAACGAGACGATCGAGCATGAAGGGGTTACTGTTTGCGATTTAATAAATATTAGGGGTTTGAATCCCTGTCTGGGCACACCCTCAAGCCTAATTAATTACATTCATATTTTTGATATACCAGACATCTTTTTGTCTGACGAGTTCGTATTTCACCAATAGTTGTTTGGAGTAGGAGCGATCTGGATTCAATTTATCCCCCTCATAGTAATGGGCATCTTCTTTTACTCGCGCTTGAATAGTCGCTACATTCGCCGCAGCAGTGGCTTGGGAAATCGATAAGATGCCAATATCATGATGTTCGTACTGCCAATGTACCCCACTTGCTTGAGCAGTTTGGGCGCGATCGATGACGCTAGATAGCGCGGGTTCGACGAGGATATCTTTGAGTGGGGAGATTTGATGTTCTTTGTTCAAAGATTTTGTTTTCGCACTCAACCATTGTTTGACAATCTGTTGAGCGACATCGGTAGTCAATAATCCCATCACAACTGGTTTCGTCTGCTGTTTTTGTGACGACTGAACTGGGTTGAGATTTTTGCCACCAGCAAGTTTTGGAACCGAATGAGTTAATCCTTGGATTGCAGCATTTGCCAGCCAGATTGCTCCCCACAGACAGCTAATCCCACCTGCACCAACTAACAAAATCCCTGGAATGTTTGGTCTCCGGCGGGTTCGGCGTGGGCGGGCAGTGGTACTCAAGGCACTATTACTTTTCGCCAATTGTCCAGACTTAGCTGTAGGAACTAGTTGACTACTAATTTCTGGTGTAAATGTTGGTGGTTGACGATCCTTGAGATAGGTTTGCTCGAATTGTCCATCGATCGTTCGAGCTGTCGGCATCGAGCGGCGACGTTGGCGTTCGCGCTCTAACTGAATCACGTTACTAGTATCATCCTCTGCTGTCGGGATTGGCTCTAGAACTTGTAGTGGTGGCTGTTCTACTCGCACAGCCGGAACTACCTGATCGAGTTCTACTAGATCTGATTGTGACTGCCAAGCTGTATTCAAACTACCAGAACGGCGACTATTGGATCTCGATGATAATGTTACCTTGGATGGCTCCAGATCGAGTAGACTCCCAGAGGCTGACAGATCGCCTGAAGGCGGTACATCGATCAATTGGGGCGAAGCTGCGGCCCAGCCTGCAAGACTACTGTCTGCCGCAGGCACTCGATCGGCAAAATCTTGGACATCGCGATCGTTAAAATAAGCATTGAGCGAAGGATCGCTAGCTACTAAATCGCGAAAACAGGGAAATGCTTCATCCTTCAACCATGATTCGACATACCAACACAAACCCCGCAGGAGAGTGGGCAATCCTTGGGATTGTTGGCGAATCACAACTAATGCCGCCGATTCTGGGGCTGTTGCTAGAATTTGATTTACTTCTTCTGTTTGCCCGAGTAGTAGGGCACAAATTGATTGCTCGATCGTCACGTCAATTCTGTGACTGAGCCGATACTGTAAGATTTGTTGAGCGGTGTAGATCAATTGGGGATTGCGATAGGCAAAACCCTGGACAATCAGCGCATGAACATGAAGATATGTACAGGCCAATTGCATCACATTCAAGGCTTTTGATCCCAATTGATGGGACTCTCTGGCTAGCTGGCTGAATAAATTTCGTTGTTCAGCAGCGGTGAGATGAGGTAGGGTTTCGTGGATAAATGGAATAGTCCGTTCGCTATTGAGTCCAAACCGTTCTTGGCACTTGACCTCATTGGTACAAGCACTTTCAAGTAATTCTTCGAGAAACTGAATTCCCTGTCGTCGCTGTTCGTGTCGATCGAGCGGCAGTGATACTAGAGAGGATATTCGATATGGCCGCAACTGATCGAGCCGCCGATCCAGTTGTCCCTGAATTTGGGGAAATAGATCTTCCTGCACCAAAATTTTCTTGGCAGTTTCATAGTGAATGACCGCCTCTTCGTAGCAACGATCGCTCCATTCTCGCTCGCCTAGTTCATAGAATGAAGATACCATCGCTAGCACGATATCTGGTCTGAGCGGAATGATGTGAGCACCATTAGCGGTCTGTTTTAGCTTGGCAAATACCAATGGATTGACATTACTGCCCACTTCTGGTTTTAAATTACCACTTGGGGTCAAAGTTGTGGGGGGATGAGGATGGAGGCTACCACTATTACTACTCCGCCCATTATTGCCAAGATATGGCATACAAATAGTATTAATTGCTTCGTATTCACCCTGTTCAAACAGAATCAGTAGACCGCCCAAAAAATGATCTGGTGCGATGTCTAGATCGGGGCGACAGTGAAATGGCGCAGGTAAAGAGTTACTGTTGGCTGATGCATTTTGGATCTCGGTAAATGCTGGCGAAATCTGAGTTGCCTCATATTTTGCTCGTTGCTGTGGATCGCTCAATACCTGATAAGCCACAGTAATCAGTCGTTTGCGAGATTCGATCGCCGCATCGGAATATTCTTGTCGAGGCAATTGGAGCAAGCGATCCTGATATGCCTGCTCTAGCTCCGATAGATTGCTCTCCGGGATACCTAAAATCTGATAATAATCAAGCGGGATTCGCACAGTTCACCTAATACACTATGAACAACACAATTAACTGTTAATCAGTTATCAACTTTACCTTTTGAGATATATTAGCATAGCAAAGGTAGTAGGTGATTACACACCTCAGTGGAGAATTATTGCAATCCAAATAGATATTCTGCACAACGGGACTAGCCACCACTCCCTAAATAGGCGACAATATCGATCGCACACAAGTGGATAAAACAAACTAATGGTTCAAGAGAGAACTGCACCCGCATTTGAGCCAAAGTCGGGGGAAGTCACCAAATCAGAAGGCTTGATGTTATACCGTGACATGATTCTCGGTCGTTTCTTTGAGGACAAATGCGCGGAAATGTACTATCGGGGCAAAATGTTTGGTTTTGTCCATCTGTATAACGGTCAAGAAGCTGTCTCCTCAGGCGTAATTAAAGCCATGCGTCCAGGACAGGACTATGTTTCTAGTACTTATCGAGATCACGTTCATGCACTTAGTGCTGGAGTACCTCCCCGTGAGGTCATGGCTGAGCTATTTGGGAAGGAAACTGGCTGTAGCAAAGGGCGCGGTGGCTCAATGCATATGTTCTCCAAGGAACATCGCTTATTAGGCGGTTATGCTTTTATCGCGGAAGGAATTCCCGTCGCCACCGGAGCGGCTTTTGCTAGCAAGTACCGCCGCGAGGCATTAGGCGATGCTAGTTCCGATCTCGTATCAGCTAGTTTCTTTGGTGATGGGGCGGCGAATAACGGCCAGTTTTTTGAATGTCTGAATATGGCCGCTCTGTGGAAGTTACCCATGATTTATGTCGTGGAAAATAATAAATGGGCGATCGGGATGTCCCACGAACGCGCCACTTCTGTCCCAGAAATTTATACTAAAGCCGCCGCCTTTGGGATGCACGGGGTGGAAGTTGATGGGATGGATGTCTTAGCCGTCTATAGGGCTGCTAAAGAGGCTGTAGCTCGTGCTCGTGCGGGAGAAGGGCCAACCCTAATTGAAGCTCTTACCTACCGTTTTCGCGGGCATTCCTTGGCAGATCCGGATGAACTCCGACCGAAAGAGGAAAAAGAATTTTGGTTCGCTCGCGATCCGATCCAGAAATTTACCAAGTATCTGGTGACTGAAGGTTTAGTGACTCAAGCTGAGCTAACCGCGCTCGATCGAGAAATTCAGGACTTAATCGATGACTCGGTGGAGTTTGCTGAAAATAGTCCCGAACCCGATCCTAATGAACTTCGCCGCTATATCTTTGCGGAAGATTAAATTAGAGATTGGGGATTAAGCTATCGGAGTGAGGATGATTGAAGTCCCACTCCCACAGCAATCCGTTCGCAAGATGATCCGGTTGCTGAACTTTGGTGAGGATGGAACATCCGGCAAAGCTGTAAGCAATAGCTGGCAAAATCGGTGATAATTCTGTTTGAATTTGGGTGGCTAAATGAATGTGGTCTACGTGCAAAAAACTGTCCCCTTTGCTATTACTACTGCTAAGTAGTTGTACTCATTTACAGGTAGATCGATCGGCGCAGAGTCAGCCACTGGCATCAATACCCACTTTGACAAAGGTGCTGCAAGCCGAAACCGTAGAAATTCGCAACGATTGGAATGGATACTCCGATATCACGCCAATCTTGCGCCGTCATAAACTAAAACTAGCAGGACAAGAATTCGTCGGCAATGCTTATATTGCAGTCGGTGGCTATGGTGCAGCCGGAATTCATCAACAGCAGACGACTAGAGTAAAAATCCCGGCTGCGGTGACGACCAAATTTTTAGCAACATTATCAAAAACTCCACTCCAGTCAGGAGTTTATAAACCTTTAATCGATCGTACTGACGACTATCCATCGATCGAGATTAAAGTCAAAATCAAACAACAACAAGTGATTTTTAGTTCTCAATCTCAAGGACAAAATCACCTACCGTGGAAAGTTACGGTTCGGCAAGAAAATATTACTAAAGAATATATTAGCAATTCGGCCTTTCCCGCTCAAGCGATCCAAGTACTTGCGCCCTATCTCGATCGTCCCAGTCTCGACCAAATTATTCAACGGCGACGACAAAAAATAAAATAATCATGATAATTATTTATCCCCAGGATACATAAATATTTACAATCGTAAAATTGCCTGAACCATACATAGTGAAAAGTGTCTACTACTTGTCAAATTTTATCTATAATCTCACTTAGCCACTTAATCTCCCAGAAAATAGTAGGATAACTAATAAGACTTAGCTCTTGAGGAACTAAGTCAGCTCCAAGACAATTTAATCCCAAGCCTTGTGGTTAAATATCATGGTTTTGATCGCCGTAATTTTGAGCAAGCACATTGTATGCTACCCATCGCCCCAGATACTCTTTTGCAGCAACGTTACCGCATCCTCAACATGCTTGGAGAGGAAGAATTTGGGCGGACATATCTCGCAACTGATCGCGATCGTCCGGACGAATACTGCGCGATCGAGGAAATGATTCCCTCTGCCCAATTTCCCGGTACAGTCGCCAAAGCCAAGGAAGTTTTCCAACAGGAAGCTACACTGCTCTATCAACTCCAACATCTTCAGCTTCCCCGCTTCTGGACAACCTTTGAGGATCAAAATCGCCTCTTTTTGGTGCGAGATTATATTGAAGGTAAAACTTATAGACAGATCCTTGACGATCGCCGCGACGAGGGCAAGACCTTTAGTGAGGCTGAAGTCCGGCAGTTTTTGCAGCAAATCTTACCAGTAATCGGTTATATCCACAGCAAGGGCACGATCCACCGCAATATCTCACCCGCAAACATTATTTGTCGCGAGAGTGACAGCTTACCCGTGCCGATCGATTTCGGTGTGGTCCGAGAGTTTGCCAACAAATTGCAGGCAGCTCCATCCATTCAGCAAGTCTCAGTGGGACAACCTGGATATGCTCCAGCCGAACAACTCAAGCAGGGACAAGTCTATCCCCATAGCGATCTTTATGCCCTAGCTGTCACGGCGATCGTCTTATTAACTGGGAAAGAACCCAGTGCCCTATTTGAAGGCGATCTCATGAATTGGGATTGGCGCAAATGGACACAAATTGATGATCGATTTGCCGATGTACTTGGTCGCATGTTGAGTCCTCATCCCACCGATCGCTATCAATCCGTTGCCGAAGTAGCTCAAGATCTCCAATCGATCGCCATCCCCGATCCTCACATAGCAGAGTATCACGAACCATATCGACCTTCAGAATTACCAACTATAGCTGTAGGTGGCAAAAGTATGCCATCAGCTACCGATCCTGCCCAAACGGCAATTACCAATCCCCATGTCAAATCTGAGTGGGAAAAGCCACAAGTTTTCATTCCCGCTGGAGTGCTAACTTTCCTATTAATTGGGTTTGGCTCTTGGTTTGGAGTCACTCAGCTACTACACCGCCCATCGCCAGAGCCTATTGCCAGCACACCACCCAAACAAATCGACTTCAATAATCCTACAATTCCCAACGATGCCAGCGGTCTTAACCCTGCTGCCGGAGATCTGATTCAACCAGCACTGAATCGACCGATCGTCAAAGAGGGCACCGTTGATGCTAATACCCCAGTCAGATATCGGATCTCTGCAGTTGCTGGTCAAAATCTCGATATTCAGCTAGTACCTGCTGCTAGTCAAAGTGTGGATGGGGCAAAAACAACCATGCCCATCAATCCAGCTCAGTCTATACCTAGCCCTGCCAATCCCACTAGTGCCAGCCCTAAATCCAGTCAGTCAAAAGATCCCCAGTCGAATAACCCACCAATATCAGTTCCGACCCCAGTCGCCGCAACTCAAGTATTAATGACAGTCCTGTCACCAGCAGGTACCCCGATCGATAGTCAAGCCGATCGAGTCATTGGTTGGCGGGGCGAAATCTCCACAGCAGGTGACTATACGATCGAATTACGTCCGATCAAAGGATTGGCGGGTAGTACCTTCCCTTACAAACTTAGCGTCACTCAATTAGCGACACTACCTTCACCCTCACCTGCGGCTGAAAATATGCCATCGCCTGGATCTACGCCACCTGTGGGTGTCCCCGCCCCAGTCGGTGGCAATGGTGTCAACGATCTTCCCACTAGCCCCAAACCAAATCTGCCCGACAATAACGGCATCGTTCCTGGGATCGCGCCGTCCCCAATCCCAGTGGTAGTACCGACCACAAATCCCCGTTCCGCACCCGTTGAATCTGAACGCCCACGGAATCGCAGACGCAACCGCAGAGAGTCCGAACCTAGCCCTCAAGTCAGGGAGCGGAAGGTAGATTCCAGCGAGGAAGCAACTTCCACTCCCCGACGCAGACGTAATCGAGTGGAATCAACAGAGGAAGCAACTCCCACTCCCCGACGCAGACGTAATCGAGTGGAATCAACTGAAGAAGCAGCTCCTACTCCCCGCCGCAAAACTAATCAGCAGGATAATTCAGAAACACAATCCAAACCAAGTCCTTCAACCAAGCCTGACTCAGGTGATAATATACCAGTACCAGAACCATCTGTCGGCATACCTGTACCTGCGGCCAAAAATGCAACACCACAACGCAATCGCACGGATAGTGACAAGACAGCCCCGCCATCTGGTAGCGGTCTCAACGATCAAGATTAGTTTAGGGTTTAGGGTTTTAATTCCAACTTGTAAAAATTTAATCCTGCTGCCAAGAGGCGATGCCAAAGGATTCGATCCAGGCATCGCTTTCTGTCTTGTCTCGCTAAACCCTCGGGAAACCCGAGGAGCGCGAGCCGCAACTCTCAACTTTCAACTCTCAACTAATTTAAATGCTGCTAATTACTAGTACCGATACAGAAGCAGGTAAAACTGTTTTGACAGCAGCATTAGCTGCTTATGGACAAAAATATCATTCCAAGCAAAATTGGGGTATTCTCAAGCCGATTCAGTGCGGTACTGGCGATCGAGAGTTCTATGGAGAGTTGTTCGATCGACCGATCGGAGACATCAACCAAATTTACCTAGAAACCCCACTAGCACCGCCGATCGCCGCTGCTCGATCGGGCGAAAACATCGATTTAGGCATCGCTTGGCAAGCTTTTCAACGGATGCAACAGCAGCATGATTTTGTCTTGGTAGAAGGTATCGGCGGTTTGGGCACACCGATCACAGCCGAACTAGTTGTCGCGGATTTAGCCAGGGATTGGCGATTACCGACGGTACTAGTCGTCCCAGTTAAACTCGGATCGATCGGTTCAGCCGTCGCAAATGTCGCCCTCGCAAGACAATACAATGTCCAGTTGCGAGGAATAGTCCTCAATTGTCCTCAGCCACTTTCCACCACAGAAATCGCCAATTTAGCACCATCGGAGTTGATTCAATCTCTAACTAACACTCCGGTCCTCGGTTGTCTGCCATATCTCCCCGATCTCCACGATCTCGATTTATTAGCCGCAGCAGCAGCTAATTTAGAATTAGAGATTTTGTTGCCCAGTCTCACTTTTAACCATTAACAAATTATACCAACTCTCCAAAACTACGATTTTGAGTAATTGCCATAAGTGATCAAAAAAGATTTTCAGCCGATTGGTTGGAAATCTTTTTTGATCTCAAAGCGGTACTTGAGCGAAGCCAATATCCTTAACCCGAACTGACATTAACCTAAGCCACATCAGTCAGTAATATTACCAGTAGTAGTGACTGATAGCTCTGGTATAAATCAGTGCGATCACGATTCTCAAATTTTGGATAGACAATTTATAGTTGGGAAGATTACTGAATGTTTCAAGCTGCGAGTTCGATCGAGAAAATCTTGCTCAAAACTGAATATACAGATCAAAGTGACTTTTCATTAAATTTAGTCTTGAGGAAATTCTACAATGTCCGTCAAAAACCCCGTAGCTCAAATTTCAATCGCAGTGCTTTCTGCCGTTACACTCAGTTTAGCAATGACTGGAATAGCTTCAGCCGCAGCGATCAGATCGGGCTTTGATAGCAATACCCTGGCTGCGAATGATGATGGTTCTACTGGTTCAGTTTCTTTTGGCTTTGCAGCCAATTTTTTTGGTACGACTTATAGAACCCATTTGGGATCTATTCAGGCAGCTAGACGCTTGAGCATGAGTCGAATAAAACATAGGTTGAGTTTAGCAGTGGCATGGTCAAGAGTTCGTTCAAAGTTTTTGACCAGACTCTTGCAACGTTCCATCC
>JANYIT010000167.1 GCA_025358725.1 Chamaesiphon sp. GL140_3_metabinner_129_sub | reverse complement strand
TTGGCACTGGTAGTCAGTTTTTTGATTGCCTGTTCGTAGTATTTAGTCGTTTGGTCTCCACCAACTTCAATCTGTAAACCAATCCGGCTTTGTTCGAGTTTTTCCTGGGTAACTTTCATAATGCGTATGTCTAACAACAGTCAATGATGATATTTGTGGTTCTGGCGATCGCGTAATTATGATATGCTCGATCTATAGCCATTCAGATTATTAAGGGTACCATGTCCAAGGTATGGGCACGTTGCGATAGCCACACATTGTCAAAATAAAATGCGCGGTTGATCGGCTAGGCTCTATCCATTTAATGATAATGCATTGCAATGATCTGAGCTTAAGTATTCGGTTAAAATCTTTAGACTTTCAAATCAGTGAAGCCATTCGATCGATGGGTCGTGGAGCTAGAGTAGAATTAAGGGCAGACCGATTCATAACGATCGATACCAGTGGAGGTAGTTTTCTTGTCTGATTCATATCGGGTTGCTATTCTAGGGGCTACAGGTGCCGTTGGCACAGAATTAATCGAATTACTAGCCAGTCGCAATTTTCCGATTGCCGAACTCAAACTTTTTGCGTCGCCTAAGTCCGCAGGTACCAAGTTAAAGTTTCGGGGTGAGGAAATTACGGTAGAAACTGTCGGAGATCGATCGTTTGATGGGATCGATATCGTCTTAGCATCTGCTGGTGGTTCGACATCCAAAGCTTTAGCTCCCCAAGCAGTAGCCGCTGGTGCAGTGGTAATTGATAATTCCAGTGCCTTTCGGATGCTTCCCGATGTGCCATTAGTGATTCCTGAAGTCAATCCCGCAGCAGCAGAGCATCATCAGGGAATTATCGCCAATCCCAACTGTACAACGATTTTAATGGCGGTAGCGATTTATCCGCTCCACAAAATTCAACCGATTCAACGCATCGTTGCAGCTACTTATCAATCAGCTAGTGGTGCAGGTGCGAGAGCGATGGCGGAAGTCGAAACCCAGAGTCGGGATATTCTCGATGGCAAAACCCCCAAGCCGGATATTTTCCCATATCCGTTAGCATTTAATTTATTTCCACATAATACCCCGATCGACGAACATGGTTATTGTGAGGAAGAGATGAAAATGGTCAACGAAACTCGGAAGATTTTCGGTACTCCAGATCTGAGAGTTACAGCGACATGTATTCGGGTTCCCGTCCTCCGCGCTCATTCGGAAGCAATTAACCTCGAATTTGCCAAACCTTTCGAGCCAGATCTGGCTCGATCGATCTTAGCCGATGCTCCTGGTGTAAAATTAGTGGAAGATTGGACTAATAATTACTTTCCGATGCCGATCGATGCTTCTGGTAAAGATGAGGTATTAGTCGGAAGAATTCGTCAGGATATTTCTCATGCGAATGGCTTGGAGCTATGGCTCTGTGGCGATCAAATCCGCAAGGGTGCTGCGTTGAATGCGGTGCAGATTGCTGAGTTGTTGATTGAGAAGAATTGGCTTAAGCGGAAATAGACTATTGGATTGGTTTCGGAGATCTACCCACCCCGCCCTACGGGCACCCCTCCTGGGAGGGGATTTTCCACCCTAGCCCTCCCCGAAGATGCGGGGGGCTTTCCGGCTCCCTCCCCTGTCTTGTCTCGCTTCCATGGTCGGGGAACCCGACCGGAGCGAGCCGCTTTATAAGGGGAGGGCTGGGGTAGGGTAAAGATCTACGCAGTCAATCAAGCATCATTCGGGTGGGTAGATCGATATTGACACCCAACATCCATTCAAGCATTATTAGTCGGTTAGGGCGGGTTTGAACGAGATTTATAGTTCATTCGTTATCGGTAGCATAAACCCGCCCCTACAGATCCTTCCATCTCCCATCTCCCATCTCCCCCCCTCATCTATGACAATTGATTTCGGACGAGTCATTACGGCAATGGTTACACCCTTCGATAAAGAGGGAAATGTCCACTATGCAGAAGCAGAGAGATTAGCCGCGCATCTAGCAGCTAATGGCTCCGACGGAATCGTCGTATGTGGAACGACGGGAGAATCGCCAACATTGAGTTGGGATGAAGAATATCAACTATTTCAAATCGTCCAAAAAGCTGTCGCTGGAAAAGCGAAAGTAATTGCCGGAACTGGATCGAATTCTACCAGTGAGGCGATCGAAGCCACCCAAAAAGCTGCTAAACTAGGAGTAGATGGTAGCCTCCAAGTCGTGCCCTACTATAATAAACCCCCGCAAATTGGTTTGTATCAGCATTTCGAGGCGATCGCCGCAGCGTGTGACTTACCGATGATGCTCTACAATATACCTGGGCGCACCGGACAACAGCTAGAGCCAGAGACAATCGCTAAACTAGCGAAATTAGACGGGATTGTGGCAATCAAGGAAGCTACGGGTAATCTAGATATAGCGAGTCAAATTCGCAGCCTTACCCCACCAGATTTTGCGATTTATTCAGGTGATGATTCTTTAACCTTACCAATCCTAGCGGTGGGCGGTGTTGGTGTCGTCAGCGTCGCCAGTCATCTAGTTGGAAACCAAATCCAGTCAATGATTTCAGCATTTGAGTCTGGTCAAAATCAGTTGGCGACTCAACTTCATATCAAAATGTTACCACTGTTCAAAGGTCTATTTTTCGCACCCAACCCCATGCCCGTTAAAGCAGCCCTAAAACTCCAAGGCTGGGAAGTAGGTGGACTCCGCCTCCCAATGTGCGAATTACCCGCAGAATCATTACCCCAGCTCCAACAGCTTCTTCAGCAGCAAGGATTGATTTAGTTGTCAGTCTTAGTGAATCATAATATCCCCAACTTTCAACTTTCAACTTTCAACTTTCAACTGTTTTATTGACCGATCGCTGATATTATGATACAACTAAGATAACGAGAAAAAAGTGTCAATTAGCTCAGAAACCGCCAGGTTAAAATTTGACAAATAAACAGCATAAGCTGAGTCGATAGTATAGGATCAAAATCTATTAAATTCTATAAGTATTTAAAGTTGATCGAACAGTGACAAACCAGGCCTTAGTACTTACAATCTACAGTCGTATTAGATATAAATATTCAGTTAGTTTAATAATAGCCAGTGCAGATTTTCAGCGCATAGTTTCATCTTGATCAGCGAGTTATATTATCTTAAATTTGCTTGCGGGTAGAGCATTACAGCCACTACTTGTCAATCTTATCGTTCAGTTGTGTAGCAACTTAGAAAAAGTAAGCTAACTTACGATTCTCCCAGGGAGAGGCTCCGCCAACGAAATCACTGCGGTGGTTTATATAAATCTTCGGTCTTAACTAATCGGTCAGACAGCTAACTGAGTCAATCCGCTGCGATTAGTTAATCGATAAGAAGTAACAGTTTTGTCCAACAATTTATCCAATCTATATCTAGTTATCTAAATGCGTCCAATCATTAAATCATCTGTAGCCCCAGCCGTTAAAAAAAATCCTAATGAACCTACACTCAAAATCATCCCATTAGGTGGTTTGCATGAGATTGGTAAAAACACTTGCGTCTTTGAAATCAACGATGAAATCTTATTATTAGATGCTGGATTGGCTTTCCCTACCGATGGAATGCACGGTATCAATATCGTCTTGCCAGATATGACTTATCTGCGCGAAAATCAGCATAAAATCAAAGGGATGATCGTCACCCACGGACATGAAGATCATATCGGTGGTATCCCTTATCACCTCAAGCAATTTGATATCCCAATTATATACGGCCCTCGCCTCGCGATGGCTCTATTACAGGGTAAATTAGAAGAAGCTGGCGTAGCTGACCGTACTAAAATTAAGACAGTCGCCCCGCGTGATATCGTCAGAATTGGCGAATCATTCTTCGTCGAGTTTATCAGAAATACTCACTCGATCGCCGATAGCTTTACCGTCGCGCTCCATACTCCCGTCGGCGTGGTTATTCACACCGGAGACTTCAAATTCGACCATACCCCAGTCGATGGTGAGGCGTATGATTACGCGAAACTAGCCGAACATGGCGAAAAAGGTGTGTTGTGTCTGATTAGTGACTCTACCAACTCCGAAATACCCGGATTTACACCATCCGAGCGTTCCGTATTCCCCAACCTCGAACGCTTTATCAGCGTTGCCAAAGGACGAGTAATGGTGACAACATTCTCATCCTCCGTTCACCGAATCAACATGACGATCGAGATCGCCATGAAGTACAATCGGAAAGTCTGCGTTGTTGGTCGATCGATGCTCAATGTCATCGCTCATGCTCGGAACCTCGGCTATATCAATTGTCCTGATAGTGTCTTTGAGCCACTCCAATCAGCCAATCATCTCCCTGACAATCAAGTACTGGTATTAACCACCGGATCTCAGGGTGAAACCCTCGCCGCGATGACTCGGATTGCCAATGGACAGCATCGCCAAGTGAAGATCCGCAAGGGTGACACAATTCTATTCTCAGCTAACCCAATTCCAGGCAACACCATCGCTGTAGTCAACACCATTGACAAATTGATGATGCAGGGTGCTAACGTCATCTACGGACGCGATAAAGGCATTCACGTTTCTGGACATGGTTGTCAGGAAGATCAGAAATTAATGTTGAGCTTGACTCGTCCCAAATACTTTATCCCAGTTCACGGCGAACACCGGATGTTGATCAAACATTCTCAAACCGCTCAAAGTACCGGAATTCCAGCCGAGAACATGGTAATCATCGATAACGGTGATATCGTCGAACTCACTGAAAATAGTATTTGTAAAGCTGGTAAAGTACCGTCGGGTATTCAACTAGTCGATAACGCTGGTATCGTCCACGACCAAACTCAGGTAATGGAAGAACGCAAACAGCTTGCTGGTGACGGTGTGGTCACTGTTGCCCTGGCGATCGGTCTAGATGGTAAGATGATGGTCAAACCTCAGGTTAATCTCCGAGGGGTGGTGACTGCGGTTGAGCAATCATTAATTTCAGCGTTGATTCAAAAAACGATCGAGAATTGTTTGATCGATCGTTGGGACAGGTTCGCCCGCACGTTTGAATCTGGTCAAAGTGAAATAGACTGGGCTGGATTGCAAATCGAATTAGAATCTGCACTCCAACGTTTGGTACGCCGCGAATTGCAAAGTCGTCCATTGTTGGTATTGATGATGCAGACTCCTGATGACGATTCTACTCCTCGTAAGGCTAGCGTTGCAACAAGTGTGGCTGCTCAGGATCTTGTCGGTGCTGGTGCTGGTGCTACTCCTGCTCCAATCGGTCGTCGCAAACAACGTTCGACAGCAAAAGTTGGAGCTTAGATTTAGTCAAGCTTAAAGTTAAATAAGTATGATAAAAATGAATCAGATCGATCTCGATCTGGTTCATTTTTCATAGATAGCAATCGCCATATTTATTAGGGCACAAACATCGCTGTTAACTCTGGTGAGATTCGCGCCTCTATTCTGGCGATCGATGTTTTTGGCAGATTGTAGTCCTTAGACAAAAGCAGAGGGCGAGTGACGATATAAAGCACAGCACCAGAGTTTCAGGTGTTTCCCCACCCCGCAACACAAATAACCTGTAGGGGTGCCCCTCGTGGGTACCCTCAGATCTACGCTACCACCAACAACCCAAGCCCGATCTATCCGCCAAAATCGTAATCTCGATCGATCGAATGTCAATTACCCGATCGCCCCTGGGTATTGTAATGTATGTAGATGAATTTTCCCCACATCTCCACACCACAGATCGAACTATTATTCCACTATGCTGACAGAGCAACAGTTGACTGAAGATATAGAAATTGACAATGAGCCTGTCGAGCAGAATACCGCCCATTCTTTGTTTTTTGATACTTACTATAAATCGCTAACAGATATCGAGTCGTCCAATCGTCAATTGTTAGAGGTTCAAGAGCAATTGCGATGGTATACCAGTCAACTTGATGAGATTGATAGGTTAGCAGATGAAGCTAGAATTCCCAACTCATCTACCCTATCAGCAACAGCGTTGCCACGGATAATTAAGTTAGATCGTATTAGTGATGAAAAAGATTTCAAATCATTTTTTAGCAGAGTAAATCAGTTAGAAAAAGCTGAAATGCAGCAGTTGAAAGAGCTGAACGATATCAAAGAATTAAACAAGCTACGTATCAACACACTAAATTCACAGCTTGTTAGTATTGAAAATGAAATCAAAAGAAGAGAAGAGATAATAAGTACAGATAAAAGTCGCGCTGTAAAACACACACGAATATTGTTGACAACAGTAATTCTTTCTTTAATAGTACTTCTTGCATTCAGCTTTCCAAATATTGCTGGCTTGCTAATGGTGCCTGGATTAATTGCAACGATCATTCTTGCATTAATCAAGTCAGATTTACTGTAGGTATTCTATTATGCTTGGCTTATTATTTGTTGGGTTTATATTTTTCATGGTTTTCGTTGCTTTTAAGGACAACAAGGAAAACTTGCAAGCAGACAACGGATTAGGTTTGTTAAGTCAGTCAAAAACAAAGCAGAAGGAGTTAAAAAGTTTAATACCTGCTGAAAAAGAACGTCTGAATCTACAACTTCAGCAATTAACGGATCGGCATGAAAATACGTTAAATACTATCGTTACTAGTCTTAACTCATCAGTTTTAACTCTCACTGCATATGAATTGCTAGCTCATTATCAGGCGACGGAAGAAGTCCCTAGATTATTCAATGAAGTATTCGATAAAAAATACAAAACTTTAGCGACAACATTCAATCGAGCTGATGGTTTAGATCGGACTTCAGACACACCACCTCGACTTGTCACCCTACCTTGGCACGATCGACACTGGACACCTTCTCAGACCGATGAAAATAGCTATTCTCCTCAAACAGATGGATTAGCACCAGAGATGCTGAGGATTGGAAATTTGCTGCGGATGGGGACATTATCGCTAGAGCAGTTTAGACCTGAAACAGAGATTCCCGCCTTCGTGCCGATTCGGTGTTTGTCGCCGCATCTTAGCTCGAAGATGCCAGGGCATATTGTCATTTTTAGTAATGATGCTAAATCTCGACAAGCAGCGGTGTCAGCAATCGAATCGATCGCATTAAGACTGATTAGTACTTTTCCAGTGCGGAAGCTCCAAGGCATATTTATCGATCCGGTAAGTATGGGAAATAGCTTTCCATTCAAGAGTTTACCCAAGCATATTGTTGGACAACAAACTTATACCCGCACGGATGATGTCAGAAAGCAGTTACGCAAATTGACTGTGCATACCGAACAAATAATTCAAAACTATTTGAGTCGTTACTATCAATCGATCGAGGAATATAATGCTGTCAAGTCTGCGGTAGAAGAAGCTTATCGATATCTATTTGTTGCTGATTTTCCTACCAACTTTGATAGTACTTCTTGGGAAGACTTAAAAAGTCTATTGCTCAATGGCTCTAAGGCGGGTGTATATGGGATCATTCACATCGATGAAACCCTCGAAAAGCCACGCAACTTTAATTACAACATTTTCAACGATAGTTGTACGGTGATTCGTCCACTCAAGAAATATCATCAAGGGCAGACAGTGTTCGAGATGACGATGCCAAATGGATTGACTTGTGAAATTAGTCTGGATCAGCCACCACCTAACGAACAATTTAATCTAATTACCGCCGCCATCACCGCCGCTGCTAAAAATATTAAGACAGATACCGTTTCCTTTGGCGATATTTACCCGTCAGAATTTTGGGCTGGAGATAGCCGCCGCGAAATTCGCGCCCCAATTGGTATAACTGGAGCTAGAGATAAGATCGAGTTCTGGATGGGACATAACGAAGATGGATTGGTAGTTAGTAGTGCATTGTTGGCGGGTAAACCTGGTGCAGGTAAGAGTTATACTCTTCACGCAATTATCACCAGTCTGGCGATGAAATACTCACCAGATGAACTCGAACTGTATCTGCTGGACTTTAAAGAAGGTGTAGAGTTTCAGCTTTACATCGATCCCGAACAGTCAGAGCAATCGTCTCAAGAGCCAAATGAAAATCGGTCATTACCTCATGCTAAAGTAATCTCGATCGAAAGCGATCGCGAATTTGGATTAAGCGTCTTGCAACAAGTCCAAAAACAGATTGAAGAACGCGCCAACAAGTTCAAAACTCCTGGTGTCAATGTTGAAAATCTCAAACAATATCGAGATAAAACAGGCGAGAAAATGCCCCGCATTCTCGTGGTAATTGATGAATTTCAATATATGTTCCAAGAGCGCGGTTCTATTACCGACGGGCTGAACCTAATCTTTGAAGATATCATGCGCCGAGGGCGAGCTTTTGGGATACATTTATTACTAGCATCGCAATCGCCAAATGTCCCGAACATGAGTAATACTCTTTACTCATATATAGATCTACGGATGGCGATGCAGATGGATCAAAATACTGCTAACTCGTTATTAGCTGAAGGTAATACCGACGCAGTAGATCTATTAGATCGACCAGGAAAATTAATTTACAACTCAGATTTAGGTCGTAAAGGTAGCAACAATGTCGGACAAGTTGCTGATGTTTCCCAGAAGGAGAGAATTAAGGCAGTATTGCAGACTCAAGCAGTTGCTAAAGAGCGAGAGTTTGAGCGATCGAGTCCACTAATTGTATTCAATGGTACCAGACCGAGTAAGTTAGCCTACAACGGGCAATTAGCTAAACTATCAGCGATGGATAATTGGCTATCTTCCACCGCACTAAATAAGCAAATCGTCCAAAACCAAGATTGGTTCCCGCAAGAATTTCCAGGCGTAGTTTGGCTGGGTGAATCGATGAAAATCGGCAACCATACTCAAGCCATTTTCCGTCGCCGTCAGCGTAGCAATCTGTTAATCGTTGGTGGTGCTGAGGAAAGTATTTTCGGTACAATTGGCGGGATCTTACTCAGCTTAGTTCACTGCTATCAACCACACCAAGCCCAGTTTCAGATCGTTGATTTATCTCAATCGATCGATGAAGAAAGTCAAGATTGGACAACCATGTCGATCGACTTCCGCGACTGCTTCAGTAAATATTTCCCGATCGAAGTTGGTAAGAGATTCCCCGATTCCGATCGCCAAATTCCTAAAGCTGAAAACACGTTGAGAAAAGCTTTCAACGAGCTAGAACTCCGCCTCGCAAAACAGAAAGAAAACCCTGACGAGTTAAATTTAGGACAACCATATTTCTTAATATGTGCGATCGGTTCATTAAATCGCGCTCAATACCTCCGCCCAGTCGCAGGTAAGCGTGGCGAAGAAATGTCTGAAGATGCTCAAAAGTTAATGAATTTAGTCGCTCAAGGGCCAGAAGTAGGCATACATACCATCCTCTGGGTAGATAATATGGCAACTTTCAGGCAATTATCAGGCGACAGTCGATCGGCATTATCACCTTTCGATCTGCGAGTTGGTTTAGCCATGCCAGAAAATGATTCTAGAGATTTATTAGGGGAAGGTTATGCGAAGAATTTACCGAGATTGCGGGCTTATTATCGAGATATGGGTAATGTTCTAGATCTGTGGAGAGGAGGTTAAATGGCACACCCAAATTCAAACCGATTGATAAACAAACCAATCACAATATCGTGCATCACAACAGATTTAGAAAAGCAGATGGTTTTACGAGCCAGTCGCTTAATT
>JANYIT010000121.1 GCA_025358725.1 Chamaesiphon sp. GL140_3_metabinner_129_sub | reverse complement strand
TCGCCTATTCAAGATTCACCCCTAATCTACCTGCTTTTGGCTTAACCGAGAAGTATTGCCTTTACTCCTACCGCTATTACAGGGGGCAGTAATCCACTTATTGCAGCATTTTTTGCAGACGTAGATACCAGAGGTACTGGTACTTCGCCTGTTACCTATGGCACAGGGACAGTTGGTGGCTATAATGCTTTTGCGATCAACTATGTCAATGTCGGCTACTTCAATCAGGGAACTGATAAACGTAACTCTTTTCAGCTTGTGCTAGTCGATCGTAGCAGTGATACAGGTGTTGGCAACTTTGATATTGAATACAACTACGACCAAGTTCAGTGGGAAACTGGCTCGGCTAGTGGTGGTACAGGTGGTTTAGGCGGTACATCTGCTCATGTTGGGTACTCCAATGGTGCGGGTTCCTTCTATGAGTTTGCTGGTTCTGGGGTCAATGGTGCCCTGTTAGATAATGGTTCAGCTTCAACTTCTTTGATCGCCAATAGTCTCAACAGCAATGGTGTTCTAGGTCGCTATACATTTGAAGCCAGAAACGGTACAGTTGAAGTACCTCCAGCAGATCCAGCCGCTGTACCAGAACCTTCTGACATGCTGGGAACTGCTTTAGCCGGATTTGCTGTAATTGGGTTAAAACGTAAATTAGATTCAGGCAAACAAGCTAAACTCAAAATTAAAGGTTAAATAAAATCGCTGCTGAAAAAAGCGGCTATCTGCATGAATCTTTGGATATTGGTCAAGATCGATTTTGGGGCTAAATCTCAACTAAAATGAGCAAACCAAGATCGATCTTTTTGCGTCATGCGTTTTGACATCATCACACTATTTCCCGAATTTTTTACTTCCCCGTTGGGCTGTGGCTTAATGAGTAAAGCCTTAGCCAAACAGATTGCCTCGGTACATATTACCAATCCCCGTGATTTTACATTCGATCGACATCACAAGGTCGATGATGAGTCCTATGGCGGCGGTGTGGGGATGGTGATGAAGCCAGAACCGATCTTTGCAGCAGTTGAGTCATTACCGATTTTGCCACGGCGACAAGTGCTATTTATGAGTCCTCAGGGCGAAAAGATCGATCGAGCCTTATTTGAGGAATTGCGCCATAATTATGACCAATTGGTATTAATCTGTGGTCATTATGAAGGGATCGATGAGCGGGTGATGAATATTGTCGATCGAGAAATTTCTTTAGGTGATTTTGTACTGACTTGCGGCGAGATTCCCGCACTGACACTGATCAATGGGATTACGCGGTTATTGCCTGGGACTGTAGGTAAAGTAGAATCGCTCAAAGCTGATAGTTTTGAAGATGGATTGCTTGATTATCCCCACTATACTCGCCCCGCAGAATTTCGCGGTTGGCGCGTGCCAGAGGTATTAATGTCTGGCAATCATGAGAAAATTGCCCAGTGGAGACATCAGCAACAACTCGATCGAACTCAAACAAAACGTCTCGATTTATATACTGAGTGGCTTAAAAATAATCCCACTAAAAAGCCGCCTCTATAGTTAGAGACAGCTAATTATCTATTAGTTAAACTCCGATCTTTGTGGGAGTTTATCGATAATAGTTATTAGATTTAGAACCGGAAACCAGCACCAATTCTAACACTAGTAGATGTGTTATTGGCACTCAAGGGGACATCTAACGCAGCTTTGAGTTCTACGCTATCTGTAACTGCAAAGTCAGCTCCACCAATAAAGCTAACCGTAGTTTGACTAGGGCCGCCACCAGGGCCACCATTACCACTATTAACACCTACAGAACCACCAACAAATGGGGTAATTTGAACTTTGTTACCACTATTGGAGAGATTGAAATCATAAGTGAGTCCACTTCCAAAGATAGTGCCACCATTAGGAAAGTAGATAAATGGTCTAATTGAGAGACTATCACTAACACCAAACTTGGAATCAATTCCCACCGAAGTTTGTCCACTGCCAATATTCAGTGATGGTCCGATCGTATTTTTGCCCATTTCTGCTTTAGCTGGAGCACTCATTCCTAGAGCTACAACTGATGAGCAGAGCATAACTAATGCAACAATATTTTTTTTCATTGTGAGTTTCCCGTTTTAAGTAGATTAGCTCAACTAAATTTTTTGGTGCCTTCTCTTTGGCAGAGAATAGCATTTCCAAATCTGAATTTTGTCTAGATTGAGCTTCAGGTTTGAATTTTTCCTGGTTACTCAAAATGACGGTGGCAGATTATGGAAAGTTCCAAATCATTTTTTGTTTGCTAAATACTATATACAGGTTATCTCGGTGTTAATCGGGATAATTTAGGCTTTAGGCTTTAGGCTTTAGGACGCTTGCGTCCTATTTAATTTCCTAATACCTAATACCTAAAGCCTAATACCTATCCTACGCCCACTGAATCAACCCTAACTCATAAGGATTGCTCAAGTGTGGGTTGTGAGGTAATACGCGCAGAGACAAGCCTTGCAAGCCACTGGCGGAGTAAGCAATCTCACTGGTGTAGAGACTATTCCCAGTGCTATCTTTGCCCTGGTAAGTCATCACAGCGGTGTCTGCGTCGGTGATTTTGCCATTGGTATCGATCGAGCCTTTATAAAGTTCGACTTGGATATCATGGGGTTCCAGATTACCTAAGTTAATTAAACTCTTAACAGCGATCGATTGATTGACGTTAATATCTTCTGGGGCAGAGACATCGACACTGTTGATTTTGAGATCTGCCCAATGTTTGAACATCTTCTCTTTCCAGTGCGCGAGATCTTTACCAGCTTGGTAACTATTGTCAGTGACAACATGATTGCGATCGCTAGCTGGGAAGTAGCCAGTATTGGCGTAGTCGCGCAGCATCCGTGAGGTGTTGAAGGTAGGACAATTGAGGCGGATCGCATCTTTCATCTTCGCTACCCATTTACGGGGTAAACCTTCTTTATCGCGATCGTAGAAGAGGGGGACGATTTCCTGTTCTAATAGGTCGTAGAAAGCATTTGCTTCTACTTCATCTTGATACTCTTCATCTGAGTATAGTTCGCCATGTCCGATCGGCCAACCAGTACGGACGTAATCAGCTTCATCCCACCAACCATCGAGAATACTCAAGTTAGGTAAACCATTCATCGCGGCTTTCATCCCACTGGTACCAGATGCTTCATGTGGTCTTCGTGGAGTATTCAGCCAGATGTCGCAACCTGCTACCATCACCCGCGATACATAAATATCGTAATCGGGCACGAATACAACTGAGTTCATCCCTTCGGTGCGGGTGAAGTGGACGATATCGCGGATCAGTGCTTTACCTGGAATATCTTTAGGGTGAGCTTTTCCGGCAATCACGAATTGAACTTTACGTCCTTTCGTACCAACCATGATCTCTTTGATTCGATCGAGATTCCGCAAGAATAGTGTCGCACGTTTATACGTTGCAAACCGTCGGGCAAAGCCGATCGTTAATACGCCTGGATCTAATGCTTCCTGAGAGTGATTGATTTCCGCCAGAGTCGCGCCGCGTTCCTTGAGATGACTTACAATCCGATCTCGGACATAGACAACCATTTCCGAGCGACTATGCTCGTGATTGCGCCATAGTTCCTCATCGGGAATTGCGTCAATTTTATTCCAAATTGGATCTTCGATCGACTTCTCCGACCATTCTGGACCGAGGTAGCGATCGTATAGTTCCTGGACGGATTTCGCGACACAACTACGTGCGTGAACACCATTGGTGATCGAAGTAATCGGTACTTCGTCAATGGGTACATCTTTCCACATATTCTGGAACATTTCCCGCGAAACGACTCCATGCAATTTCGCCACACCATTGACGAAACTAGAAGTTTTCATCGCCAGAGCTGCCATACTAAACGGAGACTCTAGATCCCCAGTATTTTCACGCCCCAAGCCCATAAACTCATCTTTGCCCAAGCCGTAAACACTCGCATAGTGTCCGACATAGTACATTGTTTTATCGGGTGGGAATAAGTCAAAGCCCGCACTAACAGGCGTATGGGTGGTAAAAATCTGGCTAGATTGAGCGACTTGTTTCGCTTCGATGAATGACAATCCATCTCGTTGCATCAACACTTTGATATGTTCAAGAATCAGGAACCCAGAGTGTCCTTCATTCATGTGATAAACACTAGGCTTGTGTCCCAATGCTTCCAGCGCACGGAATCCACCGATACCCAACATGATTTCTTGATGAATCCGCGTATCTAAATCGCCACCATACAGAGCATCGGTAATATCTTGGTCATAAGAGTTATTTGGCTCGATATTGGTATCCAACAAGTACAGGGATACAACACCGACTTGGACACGCCATACTCTGGCGTATACCATCCGCCCAGGATATTCTACAGCGACCCGTAGCTCTGTGCCATCAGCCTTACGCTCTAATTGAACGGGAATATTATGGAAGTCGTTAACAGGATAACGCTCTTGTTGCCAACCTTCAGCATTCAGATACTGAGCAAAATAACCTTTTTGATACAGTAATCCAACAGCAACTAGCGGTAAACCTAAGTCACTCGCAGATTTGAGGTGATCCCCAGCCAAAACCCCTAAACCACCCGAATAAATCGGTAGACAATCCACCAACCCAAATTCGGCACAGAAATAAGCAAAACACTCTTTACCAGCGCGATTAGTTCGCTGATGTTTGTACCAACTACGATCGTGTAAATAGGTATTGAGTTCTCCCAACGCCCGTTCCATGTGTGCTAAAAAGCCATCATCAGCGGCTACTTCTTGTAAGCGCGACTGACTGACTCTAGCGAGTAGTGCGACTGGATTGTGACGGGTGGTTTCCCACAAATCTCGATCGAGTCTTCTAAATAATTCTTTGATCTCTGTATTCCAATCCCAGTACAGATTATACGCAAGCTGACGCAGGGGTTCAAGCGAGGCTGGTAGGGACGGAGAAACATTGAATGTACGAATCGGCTGCATCAATAAATTTCCTCGGCAATTAATTCCACAATCTTTTATTGTCGTCCACTAAAGTAGGTCGGGACAATTTTCTACACAATGTCTTTAGAAGTTAACGGTGCTTTTGCTCCATAACGCTGGACTATCGCCAACACGAACAGATGTAGTGAATGGTGGGCTGTTAAACCCAGCTTGACTATTAAAACTAACTTTAGTAAACGATATTAATTTTTTCTGTCTAACTGGGTACAAATAAGAAACCACCGTTGTGGCTGAATCTTCGATCTTAAATAGCGATCGGATTAGTACTTTTGCTATCGATTGAAGTCCAGCCAATATGCGGAAGCTATACCAAATTTTAACGATCCCTAAAGCAAAGGGATTAAAATGATTGGTATATCAAGATACTACAGCTCTCAACACAACACACTGTATGAAAACCAGCAAATACTTGTCTGCCATCATGTTTATCAGTGCGATCTGGATCTTGCTAGGTGTAAACTCTTCAGCCAAAGGTTCTAGTCTGAGTTTGCCAGGGACACATCTCGCTTTAGCAAAATCGACATATCGACACTCCCAAATTTTAGCTCAGAGTTTAGAAGGTAATTCTGCAAATTCTGATGTCAGTAAAGATTTTCAGCTCCAAAATATTACGATCGCTCGAAATAGTTCAGACAAATCGCTGCTAACTGTCACAGGCTCGATCAATAATCGGAGTGAGCAGTCTCACTATATTTACTACATTGTTGCTAAATTCATCTCGAATGACACATCGATCAAGCAAACAATTATTCCTGTAAATATTGAGATCGAGCCTGGTGAATCTAAATTATTTACTCACGAGATTTCCGCAGGAATTAGCAGCTCTATTGCGCTAGAAACAGTTAAGCCAGTGATCGTTAAGTATGAGTACCGTTAATTAGTGGAAAGTGGAAAGTGGAAAGTTATTAAGATTGAGGTACATGGGATGGAGAAGAACAGGATAGATACTCCGCCACTGCAAAATTTACCATAATTAATCAACCAATATTTCAACTTTCAACTTTCAACTTATTTAATAACCTAAGGCTGTTAGGATATCGTTCGCATGAGTATCAGTTTTGACGCTAGCATCGACGTGGGCAATATTACCAGTTTCATCGATCGCGTAGGTTACTCGTTTGGCATAGCCACCACCATCTACATCATAAGCCGTCATGATCGCTCCATTCGTGTCGGCTAAGAGTGGAAAAGGCAGATTAAATTTTTCAGTAAAAGCCTGGTGAGACGATTCATCATCTTTGCTCACACCCAGAATGACAATACCTTTGTCCTGATAGACAGCATAATTATCTCGAAAACTACAAGCTTGTTTGGTGCAACCAGGGGTATCATCTTTGGGATAGAAATACATGACAACTTTCTTGCCAGCAAACCCAGCGAGAGTCACCGTATTACCATTAGTGTCTTTGACGTTAAAATCAGGAGCTTTTGTGCCTACAGCCAGAGCCATGAGATAATTTCCCTATGAATTTGAGATTGATATCATCGTTACTGTAGACGGAATCATCATGTTTTTCAAGGTTTTAGGCTTGAGATTCGTGGCTGACTAATGTGCTGGGTGGGTCGCAATAGACCTTAGACTATTTAATGGGTTGCTAATTCAAGCTGCGAGTGATCGCCTGATTAGTAATTTAGCGCTGAAGATCTATCCAATTTGCACAGACATGAGTGGTAAGTTTATCGTATTTGAAGGGGTCGAAGGTGCTGGCAAAACTACCCAGATTCAGAAGACAGCAGATTGGCTCCAAAACTTGGATGGTAATCATCAATCTGTTGTTATTACCCGCGAACCTGGGGGAACGGAGTTGGGACGACAGATTCGGCAACTGCTGCTAAATGATCCGAATAGTTGGGTGGGGAATCGGACTGAATTGTTACTGTATGGTGCCGATCGCGCCCAACATGTAGAATCATTGATTAGACCACATCTCGATCGAGGTGATATTGTATTGTGCGATCGATTTACTGATTCGACGATCGCTTATCAGGGCTATGGACGTGGGTTCGATCGATCAGAGATCGATAGGGTTAATCAACTAGCGACAGGTGGTTTACAAAGTGATCTTACCTTCTGGCTCGATCTGGATGTCACGATCGGTTTACAGCGCGTTTTATTGCGCGGAAAACCCGATCGAATGGAACTAGCAACTTTGGATTTTCATCAACGAGTCAGACAGGGCTATCAAGAGTTAGCAAATGTCTATCCAAATCGGATTGTAAGAATTGATGCAAATCAATCTGAATCATTTGTTCAGACAGAGATTCAGGCAATATTGATGCAGTTAGAATGGATCAAAAATCATTGAATCGACTTAGTACTAAACGCTCAATATTTGTGTGATTAAAGACAAATAATGCGATAATTCTATCTAAAATAGACCAAAGCTTGATCATTTAGGAACCCTTGCGGAAATCGCTAAATTTGTAGACGTAAATAAGGATAGTATTTCGATCTGTTTGGCTGTATAAATCTACTAGTACTGAGGTAAAAGCATGACTAATTCACCTAATCCTACTCCCAATCCTAATCGCCGTAGACGGTTGACTGCAGATGAATTAATCGCGATCGTGGTAGCTATGGCAGGAATTGGCACCGTGTTTTTCTGGGGAATCGGTCAAAAGTATCAGTCAATGAATTTGTTCCAAGGCGGGGCGGCTAGTCTTGGTAGTGGTAAAGCTGGATTGTTTGATGTGAATAGCGCAGGGCAAGAACGCCGGACAATCGCTAGTGTTGCGACTAGAGATCGACAGGATTCGACGACAACGATCACTAGTCAGGTACCATCGATCGTCAAAACAGTCGAAGTACCATCTGAAACAACTACGACAACCCCAGCAACTGCTCCAGTAGCAGTTGTACCAGTGATTGTGCCCACGTTACCTGTTGCTACAACACCAGCCTTTACCGATGTACCAAAGCAGTTTTGGGGAGAAACCTATATTACTGAACTGCAAAAACGCGGTATCCTCGATGATTTTGGGACTGGTAAATTCGATCCCACCCAGGAAATTACTAGAGGTGAATATGCCAAAATGCTCGATCGAGCATTTGCAGATAAGCCAGCTACCGCTACCACAGCTAACTTCAAAGATATTCCTACTGATTATCCCCGCAAAGAAGCTGTCGATAAATCAGTCCAACGTGGATTTATGACTGGCTATTCACCAACGAAATTTGCCCCCAATCAATTTATTCCCCGCTACCAATTGCAGATTTCTCTAGCAAAAGGCTTGCAACTTCCGTTTGCGACTAGCTCAGATCAGGTGTTGAGTAAGTTTACTGATGCCAACCAAATGCCAAAATATGCGCGGGAGAAAATGGCGGCGGCAATCGATGCCGGATTAGTGATTAAAGATAAAACGACAAATATGCTCAAACCAGTTCAAAATGCCACCCGCGCTGATGCAGCAGCTTTGATCTATGAAGTGTTAGTTAAAGAGGGCAAAATTCAGCCACAACAATAAAGTAGGGATTAGGCTTGAGGTTTTTGGCTTTAGGGCGATTATTTAGAATGGGTTATCAAACCATTCCGATCTCAATCCACCTGTATTAGTGGCAGAGTCGATCTAAAACCTAAAACCTAATCCCTAAAGTCTAAAACCTAATCCCTAAAACCTAAAACCTAAAGCCTAATTTATGAGACTCGATCGGCTGCCGCGCCATGTATGGATTTTAAGTATTGCAAGCCTATTAACAGATATTAGCGCGGAGATGATTCGGGCAGTTTTACCAATTTTTGTCTTGCTAAAATTGCAAGCTGGAGCTTTAACCATTGGTGAGATCGAAGGTGTCGCAGCGGCAACAGTCGCCATTATGCGCGTATTTTCGGGGGGACTAAGTGATTATTTGGGGATGCAAAAGGGACTGGCGGTGATTGGCTATGGCATCTCCACGCTGACACGATCGATCCTGCCTGTGACGATCGATCCATTATGGGTACTCTATGCCCAATTTGGCGATCAATTTGGACAGGGAATTAGTGTCGCGCCCCGCAAAGCATTGATGGCAGATGTTACTTCGGACGAAATGCGTAGTGAAGCTTATCGATTGCGACAGTCGCTACTAATTGCCGGAGCTTGTATTGGTTCGATTATCGCTGGAACAATCTTATTTTTCGGTCAGAATGACTACCGGATCGTGTTTTCTGCTGCGGTGGTGCCTAGCTGTATGGGGCTAGCTCTACTGATGATTGCGGTTAAACCAGTCCAACGCCAAAAGAAGTTATTAATGATGCCAGCCGAAATGACTGGATTACTAGCTGGGGGCGATGAGTTCTATGAGCCGCAGCGACAAAAATCGGAGTCACTGGCTCCGGATTACAACCCAATTTATTGGCGAGATTTACCAAATTTGGGATCGGAGTATTGGTTGCTGCTCACCGTCGCAATTTTCTTTAATCTTGGCAATTCTAGTGATGCTTTTCTGCTGATGCGATCGGCTGAAATTAGTATCCCTCCGGCATTTATTCCGGTGGGATTAATCATCATGAATTTGGTTTTTGCCTTGGTATCTTATCCAGTGAGTGCCATTATTGATCGAGTCCTAAAAATTCGGCTCCTACTGGCGGGCTTTTTACTGCACATCATCGTTTATTTTGGATTGGCAGTTGTCTCCACAAATGTTCAGATTTGGTGCTTGTTTGCCTTGTATGGACTCCATTTGGCCATGATTCAAGGTCTACTCCTCGATTTAGTCGATCGCGCTGTAGAGCCAGCTAGACGAGGTACAGCATTTAGTTTATTCAACCTCACGATCGGCGTAACGCTACTGATTGCCAATCTCCTCGCTGGTTGGTGCTGGTACGCCATCGGT
>JANYIT010000105.1 GCA_025358725.1 Chamaesiphon sp. GL140_3_metabinner_129_sub | reverse complement strand
ACAGAGCCGCCAATGTATGCACCAGAGGCTAAAACTTCTAATACCGCTGCACTGACATCAGCACCGATCGCTTGATACTGCCGTTTGAGGTCAAGAGGGGGGATGTTACTCACAACGTTAAGTTAGGGGTTAGGGATTAGGGATTAGGGAGAATACCCTCGTTGGGTAATTAAACTCCTGATGTTTGTTAATAACCATCAATTTTCCATCAATTGTAGCGGAATAGTTCGTCAGATCGATCGCGATCTCCAAACAGAGGCTAAGTCAACGACTCAATTTACCACCTTAACGGGAGTTGGACGGACTGGTGCAAGCAGTAATTCCCGTTAGTTAATCTTCGAGCTATTGATGTTCGCAGTGTTTTGATTTGATGCAACACTACTGAATCTTAAAATTCTGGCTGATGGGGCTGACGCTCTAGCAGAAAATTGGTATGACCACTGACTAGTTGGAAAAAGTCATGATTATTACAGCCAGAAAGGTAATAGATGTGTATGGTTTGCGATATGATTTGGTTTTAGCAGTGGATGATATACTGAGATTTACAAAAAGAGGGTAACAGGCTGTGATTAGAGTAGCGATTAATGGGTTTGGGCGGATCGGGCGGAATTTTATGCGGTGTTGGTTAGGGCGAACCAATAGTCATATCGAAGTTGTGGGCATTAACGATACTTCAGATCCTCGCACCAACGCACATTTACTCAGATACGACACCATGTTGGGTAAGTTTGATGCTGAGATCAGTGCTGATGACAACACCCTTACTGTCAATGGAAAGACGATCAAATGTGTATCCGATCGCAACCCTGATAACTTACCTTGGAAAGAATGGGACATCGATCTCGTAATTGAGGCTACAGGTGTTTTCATTAGTCATGCTGGTGCTTCTCGCCATATCAATGCTGGGGCTAAAAAAGTGCTGATTACAGCACCAGGTAAAGATGAAGACGGTACATTCGTCGTCGGAGTCAACGAAAAAGACTACGACCACAACAAACATTTCATCATTAGTAATGCTAGCTGTACCACCAACTGTCTAGCACCCTTTGCCAAGGTGCTCAATGATAACTTTGGGATTATCAAAGGTACAATGACCACCACTCACAGCTACACAGGCGACCAACGCTTGCTGGATGCTTCCCACCGCGATTTGCGTCGCGCTCGGGCTGCGGCGATGAATATCGTACCTACTTCTACTGGTGCAGCTAAAGCAGTAGCTTTGGTATTACCAGAATTGAAAGGTAAACTCAACGGAATCGCCTTGCGGGTACCCACCCCCAATGTGTCAGTTGTCGATTTAGTCGTCAACGTTGAAAAGAAAACCTTTACAGAAGAGGTCAATGCTACCCTCAAAGCAGCCGCTGAAGGTTCGATGAAAGGAATTTTGGACTTCTGTGAGTTACCACTAGTTTCCAGCGATTTCAAGGGCACTGATGCCTCTTGTACGATCGATGCTGCGCTGACGATGGTGATGGGCGATGATATGGTCAAAGTCATTGCCTGGTACGACAATGAGTGGGGCTACAGTCAACGGGTTGTCGATCTCGCTGAAATCGTCGGCGAAAAGTGGGTCAGATAAGAGTTGAAAGTTGAAAGTTAAAAGTTGAAAGCGTTATGATGGGCTGTGCCCAGCATTGACTTAAGACTTGTAATAAACCCCATCACCTTGTGATGGGGTTTATTGTTTTTATTAATAATTAATCCGCTAACTTTCAACTTTCAACTTTCAACTTACCAAGGGCTTCTGCATACAATTGCTCGTGAAGCTTGATAATTGATTCCAGATCGTAAGTAGTTATCCGTTCATAACCTAGTCTAGCCATCTTCGCTGCTGCTTCAGGTCGATCGATCATCCACTTCATTGCCGCTACCAGTCCATCAACATCACCCAGATCAATTAATAATCCACAACCGCCTTCGAGTAAATCTTGAGTACCCCGAATTTTAGTGCCAATTGTGGGAGTTTCCAGAGCTAGTGACTCCAGCACACTTCTCGGTAGTCCTTCTTGTGCCGAAACCAGGATATTCGCGCTTGCAGCTCTCATCAGCACCGGAATATCTCGTCGATTGCCTAAAAAATGGATCCGATTGGCAACGCCTAATTCTGCGGCTAATTGTTTCATCTTCTCCATTAGTGGTCCAGTACCAGCAAAAGCTAAATGCACATCTGTTCGCGCCAGCTTCGCAAATGCAGATATCGCATCGACATGGCGTTTTCGGGGAGTAAATTCCGCCACTGAGAGCAGTAAATGAGCATCCTCTCCAAGGCTTAATTCCTGGCGCACCTGGGCTACTGCTGACTCAGAAACCTGGTATCGATTGTAATACTTCAAATCTACTCCAATTCCAGGCATATAGCGAGACCGACCTGGTGCTACCAATCCATACTGTAGTGCTGCTGCTCGATCCTCATGATTGATTGTCACTAAATAATCAGTCCAGTTACCAGCATACTTTTCTAAATTGATAAACGCAGCATTTTTTAAAGGATTACCCCCAGTGTAAAAATGAAAGCCATGCGCCATATAAATTACCTTAGCTCCAATTTGTTGGCGGACATCCTTGAGCGCATATCGGGTCACAAAGGCAGCAACTGGAGTGTGGACGTGGATGATATTATATTTTTCGCGGATCACAATCTCACGAATCACCTGAGGTGCAGCTAGCAAATTACGCGGATCTAAGGGATTTCGCGACCACTCAACATCCCACACTCGATCGAATCCCTGTTGGCATTCAGGGGAAGCTGAAACTCCACAAGCCATCGCATCTACCTGCCATCCTTGCGCCCGAAAATGAGCGGCAAAAGGCAGCAGAAAACTGCGAAGGGTACTGGGAACAGTCGTAACCATTAAAAGTCTATTCATGTCTTGTCTAAACTAGCGGGATGTTTGGGGTATAGCTATAAAATGGAGATATTGAGATCCTCAGGAATTAGTAAAGTAGACTCATACTAGCTGTGATCCGTGCCCGACATTGTTCAAACAAAATCTAGGCAGGGCAGCAAGACAGTATTATGATCAGCCAACCAATAGAGCATCAGGTACGGGTACCCCTAGACCTTTAGCCCCTAGATTGGGTAATAATAGGAGAAATCGATATATAGTGGCATAGCTATGATACCTACCGTAATTGAACAGTCTGGAAGAGGCGAACGCGCTTTTGATATTTATTCTCGGCTATTGCGCGATCGAATTATCTTCTTGGGTAGCCAAGTAGATTCAGATTTAGCCAACCTGATTGTGGCACAACTACTATTTTTGGAAGCAGAAGATCCAGAAAAAGATATTTATGTGTACATCAATTCCCCCGGTGGTTCAGTTTCGGCGGGAATGGGTATTTTTGATACGATGAACCAAATTCGTCCTGATGTCTGTACTGTCTGTATGGGATTTGCCGCTAGTATGGGCGCATTCCTATTGAGTGCTGGAGCCAAGGGTAAACGGATGAGTCTGCCCAGCTCACGGATCATGATTCACCAGCCGTTAGGTGGCGCACAGGGACAAGCGACGGATATCGCGATCCAAGCCAAGGAAATTCTCTACATCAAGGGCAAATTAAACGACCTATTAGCCCAACATACGGGACAACCTTTGGAGAAAATCCAAGAAGATACCGATCGTGATTTCTATATGTCTGCCGTAGAAGCCAAAGAATATGGCCTCATCGATTCGGTGATCGATCGTCGCGTTAGTGCTTCCAATCCTCCTCTAGCCTTGGTTCAGTAACTAATTAATTGGGGTACTGACAAAGTACCCCAGCTCCAAGGCGATATTGATCATCTTCTGCCTCATTTTCGGTTCCGTTGTGGATCGGGAAATCCCCATGATCCATGCCACACACGCTTGAGGGTTGCAATTGCAGGGTGAGAAAGGGTAATTTCTCGCCAAGCTTCTTCCAAAGCGTACTTTTGAGATGCTGTCAATTTCCAAGACAGTGGCTGACGATATTCCTTCCCCATCCCATTTCGCTCAAATCGGCATTGAGATCTACGAGGAAAATCTATTCTGAGATACTGCACGTTAGATGCTGTAGGATCGATCTCGGCAATATCCAACTTTGAACGATAGTGTTCGACCAATAAATCAATCTCTTGCTGATTGCGAAGTAGCAAAGATGCATCTCTAACAGTTAATAGTGCCTGCACAGCACCAAAAAGTGCTGTAAACCACCCACTATTACCCTTTACTTCTGGTGGTGGTGCTTGAGCTTCTTCAGCTTCTATTTCAATAAATACCAATCTTTTTACTTCGATTTTATCAATTAGGATATCGATATTATCCTCTAACCACTCGATCGCAGTGACGACACCAGAGTTATCAAAGTAACCACCATCGATAATATGATAGTTGCGTTTAATTCCAATATCTGGATTGCGAACACTGGGCGATACATAGGGGAATGTCGCCGAGAGACGTGCGGCGGTAACGGCATTCAGATCGTATCTTTGACCGTCTTTTTGGTATAAGGTGTTTGAGTCAATCTTCTGCTCATTTTCAGATTTAGCAAAAGTTATGGGAGAAACTAATAATCTTCTACCATCTTCTACCAGGGTAGTATTAAAAACAGGAATCGGTATTTCTCCAGCAAGAATTCTCGTGCGCCAATCACTTAGTTTTGTATCAGGATGAGTCATCGATCCTTGCCAGTCTATTTCTAGTGCAGTGCCTCGATCTTTATATTTATTCACGATCCAGGGTAGTCCAACAAATCGCCAAAAATCTCGATGAACTAGCCCCCAACCTACGGCATTTAGTCCATCTTGTACTGAATTTTCAACTATCTTATTTAAGTTGTCTAGTTGAGGACAACCATTTTTTTCACAAATATCTATCAAATATATTGTGCCCACAGAACCACCAGAAACACTACTAATCAAACCAATAGCTTTAGTAAATTCTTCACCCAAAAGTTTTTGTAATCCAGTTAATACCTGTGCAGTCCAGCCAGCAGCATGAATACCACCACCACTTGCAGTTACGACAACTAAAGTACGTGGACAATCTACTTGATCTGCTAGACGAGTTTCGATCGCAGTTGTCAAATCATTGAGTGATGGGGAAGAGTTATTAGTATTTTGTTCCTTTGATAGTTTGAAAAAATGATCCACTCGCCAGATCCAATAGCTTGAAGCTGAAAACACTAGTAAAATTAAAAAGACCGGAAGTCCAAATTTATCAAAATAAAAAGTTATTCCTCCAAATCCAGTAATAACTGAGTTGAATAGAGCAGAGATATAAATTAGTACTGGAGCTTTCCATCGATCTTCTCGTTGTTTACTTAAGATGGGACGAAACCAGTAGCCGATGATTACATATAGTAAGGCACATACGATCGAAAATGCAATGCTATTTAGATGACTAGATCTTAACAAATGAGTTTTGAGATCTATATAACCATCAGTGGGACTGAGTAGTAATTTTACAATATTAGTTAAAGTAGGCGAGAGAATACTTAGACTTTGGAGAATAGTTCCCTCTAATATAAACAGACAAATGCCCAGTAATATACCGATCGCAGTACCTAAAAAAAGATCTTTATCTTCAACTATTTCTTGATCGTATTTTTGCTGGTATTGTTTATCTATTTCCAACCACCATTTGCGTTCAATTCTAGTTTCTAAAATAATGCCCAGGATAATTGGCAATCCTAAAATAGTTGCTAATAAATAGTCCCACGAAAAGGAAATCGCAAATATTTGGCTGACTCCAAAGCGATCGGGAGCATTTTCCAAAATTGATTTAGTAACTACAACGATCGCTCTACCTGCTACTAATGCAGCAAAAATACCCATAGACACTTGATACCATTTGCTCATGACGAACAGATTACGAAAAAGCGGGGCTACTATTTTTACTTTGATAGCAATAAATGGGAAAAGTAGTAAGAACAATGTACCTACTAACGGTACACGCAAATAAATTGCATAAAGCCGCCAATCTAGTGAAATTAGATCGACAAAATAATTCAATTTAAAGCAAACTAATCCTAATAATATCCAAAAGATAAAATGCAATATTTTCATGATTTAAATCTAATGTGAATAGCATATTAAATTACTGCACTTAATATATTGGTGATAGTAC
>JANYIT010000373.1 GCA_025358725.1 Chamaesiphon sp. GL140_3_metabinner_129_sub | reverse complement strand
AACTTTTTGATAAATACAAAATCGAATGGCGGGATGACAGTACAATGGTTATTGTTATAACCAACAAAGATGAAAAAGCTGAATTGTTAGATAACCTAAAAAGGCAATCTGATATTAAAACCTGTAATTCAGTGTATAAGGTGGATAATGGTGGTGAATTGGAAATAACTGATGAGTCCTTCGCGGACTAGTTTATTAGTCCGCGAAGGCGGACTTTGCACTATGAGCAGCGGTTTCTAACCGCTGAGGTTATCGGTAGCAACTTGGGTTAGATATCCTCTTGGCAGCTATTATCTCTCAACCTGGAAGTGGGCTAACCAAACATTCGAGCAAAGGATTTCTATCAACTATCCAGCGCAGATCGTAATTGTCCGTAATTCTGGGCTAAAATTGCTTCTGCTTTGGATCGATCGACCTTAGTCCAGTACATCAATAAAGCAACTTTAACCGATCGACCGCTGGCTTCCAATAACTCACTTGCCGCATCCCGTTCCAGTTGCGTCAAATCTTGAATCATTTGCAAGGCTCGATCGAGTAATTTGGTATTAGTCACTGCGACATCTACCATCCGATTCCCATATACCTTGCCCAACTTCACCATCGTTCCAGTAGAAAGAATATTCAAAGCCATCTTCGTGACAGTGCCAGATTTTAGCCGTGTAGACCCCGACAAAATTTCTGGCCCTACAGGTAATCTAATCTCGATATCAGCGATGCTAGCGACCTGATTTGCTGGCACACAGGCGATAAATACTGTCTTAGCACCACGTTGTTTGGCAGACTCGATCGCGCCATGTACATAAGGCGTGGTACCGCCTGCGGTAATGCCCACTACCACATCATGTTCGCCGATCTGATTGTCCACCATTGCCTTGGCACCATCACTAGCGATATCTTCCAAGCCTTCGGAACTCTTGACTAAAGCCCCAGCACCACCCGACAGAATCCCCTGCACTAACTCTGGGGGGGTACAAAAAGTGGGGGGACATTCCGCTGCATCGAGTACACCCAATCTCCCACTCGTACCCGCCCCAATGTAAAACAATCGCCCACCTTGACGGAGCGAATCGGCAATTGTATCGATCGCCTTAGCTAATTCTTGTCTGGCACCCGCGATCGCCTTTAGAGTATTAACATCTTCTTGATTGAATAAATCTACCAGCTCTAATGTGCTAAGTCGATCTAGATTGGCACTATTGACATTCACCTGTTCGGTTAATAAATGTCCGCGTGTATTCAGATTTTCGCTCGGCATATTTTCAATCCGTACAATTAGCAATTACTAGTCTAGGATAAAGCCGACTCGATGCGATGCGTTGATCAGACTTACTGATTGGGTAAGCTAATAGTAGCCAATCCAATTGTATTAGCCCCTAATGTCTGAACTTAAAACCTATCTCGAACTCTCCGAAGACAGTGGGAGCGCACACAAATTCTATGAAGTAACTGTCAATGATACTGCTGTGACGATTCGATATGGGCGGATCGGTGATTCAGGGCAGAGCAAAACTACGACCTATCCAACTGCTGAAACAGCGACTACTGGAGCAACCAAAAAGCTGAACGAAAAACGTCGAAAGGGTGATGAAGAAGCGGTTGTGGGAGTCCGCCAAAAACGGGCAGTGACCCGCAGATCGATCGTCAGCAATCGATCGACATCCAACCAAGCTCCAGTATTATGGCAGTTTGCCTCTGGTGCGTCAGCATTTGGTATCTTCGTCGATCGCGATCGTTGTTGGGTCGGTAACGAGAATGGCCAAATTTTCGCGCTCACTCCCGCCGGAGCAGTCCTCCAGCAGTTCAAATTGCCCGATGGGGTCAAATGCATCGTTGCGGATGATCATTGGCTTTACGCGGGCTGTGATGATGGCAAAGTTTACGACCTCAATGGGAAGGTGCCGCGTGTCGCTTACTAGATCGCCCCGAATATCGATATTTTTTGGCTAGATATTGCCGATGGTATTTTGGGTGTATCGGATGTTAATGGCAGTGTGACCACGATTAACCATGAGGATGAGTCTCAGTGGACACGCAAAAGTAAAGGCACGAATGGCTGGATGGTACGCTGCGACGAGATTGGAGTCTATCACGGACATAGTAGCGGCGTGACGATGTATGACTGGGAAGATGGTAGCGTAATTTGGGAGAGTAAGACAGGTGGTGCCGTTCTATTTGGTTGGCAGGAGGAAACGACTGTCTATGCTGGTACGACGGACAGCCGCATCTATGCTGTGAGCAAAACTGGGAAAACCGGACAAGTTTACCAATGCGATGGAGCCGTATACTCTTGTGCCGCCGCTGCCGATGGCAAATATGTCTTTGCAGGGGATAATTATTCGTCGATTTACTGCTTCAACGACAAAGGCGATCGATTGTGGAAGCTAGCTACAGGCTGTGGTTCAGCATTCTCGATGCAATTTTTGGACGATCGACTTTACATTGTCACTACGAATGGCACGTTAGCCTGTATCGATGCCAGCGAAGCTGCGATCGAGTCAGCGCAAGCAGGTACAGTACCGCAGGTAGTCAATGTCAAAGCACCTAAATTAGATGCTATCCTCCCGTCAACAGCTTTAGAAACCACCAGTGATAAGACTGGGGGCATCATCGTTCAGTGCGTGCAGGAAGGTGTTAATTTGCGGATTCGGGTAGTCTCGGCGGGATATAACCCAACTTGGAATGTCCAATTCCCCAAGGAGCTACGGACTGAGGGTTCGCGGTATGTGGTAGCCGAGGTGAAGGAATCGGCAAGAGGCGGTTTTTATCGTGTGTATGGGGATATCAAACAACTGGTTTGAATTTAACTTTCAAAAACTGATCAGATCGGCGAATTAGGTAATAGTAGATTTGTGAGAAATATCTTCGATCGATGTACAGCTAATCAATACAATCGATTAGTTGCTATGGTTAAACCATCCCCTGAAGATTTAAAAACATTTTTAGTCGAAGATATTCCAGATCGATCGCAATTAATTCAGTATTTGGCTTGAAATTTATGTTAGTTCCCAGATCCCCGACTTCTCGAAGAAGTCGGGGATCTATCCTCACAAGTTTCCATGAAAAATAGCTACCTTCAGATGAAGATAGCTATCAAGATTAACGGGTTTCCCCTCTAGAAATTATTGGAAATTAGAGATTAGTAATCGCCGTAGTCATTACCACCCATTGGGCCGCCAGCACCAGCAGATCCGCCGTCTTTCTCTGGTTTGTCAACGATGATACACTCAGTAGTGAGGATCATTGCTGCGATCGAAGCGGCATTTTGTAGAGCCGAACGAGTTACTTTAGCAGGGTCAACGATACCAGCTTCAAACATGTCTACAAACTCATTTGTTGCAGCATTGTAGCCAACATCAAATGCTTTTTCTTTAACACGTTCAGCGATAATTGCGCCGTTTTGACCAGCATTTTCAGCAATCCGTTTGAGCGGAGCAGAAAGAGCGCGAGTAACGATCAATGCACCAGTTAATTCCTCATCTTTGAGGTTAGCTTGCGCCCAAACTTCGAGTTCAGGAGATAGGTGAGCTAGGATTGTACCACCACCAGGCACGATCCCTTCTTCAACTGCGGCTTTAGTTGCGTTGATTGCATCTTCAAGACGTAATTTACGATCTTTCATTTCGGTTTCGGTAGCAGCACCAACTTTGATGACTGCAACACCACCAGCCAATTTAGCTAGACGTTCTTGGAGCTTCTCTTTGTCATAGGAAGAATCGCTTTCTTCCATTTGACGACGGATTTGCTCGCACCGAGATTTAACAGTAGCTTCATTGCCTTCAGCAACGATCGTAGTGCTATCTTTAGTGATCGTGATCCGACGAGCTTGTCCGAGGGATTCTAGTTTAGTAGCGTCTAGTTTCAAACCAGCATCTTCGGTGATCATTTGACCACCAGTTAATACTGCGATGTCTTCTAGCATAGCTTTACGACGATCGCCAAAACCAGGAGCTTTAACTGCTTCAACGTTTAATACGCCACGGAGACGGTTAACAACCAAGGTTGCGAGAGCTTCTTTTTCGATGTCTTCAGCTAGAATTAGGAGAGGACGACCAGAACGAGCTACTTGCTCAAGAATTGGCACGAGATCCTGAACCAAGTTGATTTTCTTGTCAGTAATCAAGATGTAAGGCTGTTCGAGAACCGCTTCCATCCGTTCCATGTCAGTAGCGAAGTAAGGGGAAATATAACCCTTATCAAAACGCATCCCTTCAGTGATTTCTAGTTCGGTAGTCATCGACTTACCTTCTTCTAGAGAGATAACGCCTTCTTTACCAACTTTATCCATTGCATTAGCAATCATTTCGCCGACTTCGTTGTCGTTACCAGCGGAGATGGAAGCTACTTGAGCGATGGCTTTGGAATCTTCTACTGGTTTAGCATGAGCGGCGATTTTCTCAACGAGGAAACCAGTAGCTTTGTCGATACCACGTTTGAGGGCGATGGCATTCGCACCAGCAGCAACGTTGCGCAAACCTTCTTTAACGATCGCGTGAGCAAGTACAGTAGCTGTAGTAGTACCGTCGCCAGCAGCGTCGTTAGTTTTGGATGCAGCTTGACGAATCAATGCAACACCAGTGTTTTCGACGTTATCTTCGAGTTCGATTTCTTTAGCAATGGTCACACCATCATTAACGATTTGGGGTGCGCCAAATTTCTTCTCTAAGACCACGTTACGACCCTTAGGACCGAGGGTAACTGCTACCGCTTCAGCCAAGATGTCCATCCCACGTTCCAACGCGCGACGAGCATTTTCATTGTATATAATTCGCTTTGCCATAATCTTTAATTTAGGAATTCTGGGATAATTTGTTAATGATCGAGTCACTATTGACTGTTGACGGATAGAGAACCATCTCGCGCAGTCAAGCACTAATGCGAACTTTCAACTATCAACTGTCAACTATCAACTAAAAACTTAGCCGACTACAGCTAAGATGTCTTTTTCAGATAACAGAACATATTCGTCGCCGCCGAGCTTCACGTCGGTACCAGCGTATTTGGAATAAAGAACTTTGTCGCCGACTTTGACTTCTGGCTCTTGACGAGTACCGTCTTCATTGCGTTTGCCAGGACCAATTTGAACGATTTCGCCAATTTGGGGCTTCTCTTTAGCTGTATCAGGGAGAAGAATACCACCAGCGGTTTTTTCTTCGGATGCGCTGACTTTAACGAAGACGCGATCGGCTAAAGGCTTGACTGTGGATACGGTTAACGATACTGATGCCATATTTTTTATGAGTATTTAGCACTCTCAACTGCTGAGTGCTAATCTATCCGACTGGGGTAGGGCATTGCAAGCAAGGTTTGAGTACGGGTTCCCGCACTTTGATGCTGCTCATGGCTATATGATTACTACAACAACCCGTGGGTACCTAACCCAAGTTGCTACCTACAACTCCAGCGGTTAAAACCGCCGCTCGTGATACAAAGTCCGCCTTCGCGGACTAGTTTATCAGTCCGCGAAGGCGGACTTGGCAACATTAGCCACGATTTCAATCGTAGGCATTCTTATA
>JANYIT010000064.1 GCA_025358725.1 Chamaesiphon sp. GL140_3_metabinner_129_sub | reverse complement strand
GGGCTTTTTTCACGATCCCATCTCTGAAAAATCCCCTCTTGGGAGGGGTGCCCGTAGGGCGGGGTGGGTAAGATCTTCGATACACACTAATGTCTTTCAACGATCGATCTCCCCTAGACAGTTAGCTCGATCTGAATTCTCCTGATGATGTTAGGGCATTCGGAGTTGTTCGATTTTAGCGGAGATCTACCCACCCCGCCCTTTGGGCACCCCTCCGAGGAGGGGATTTACCTGCGGGATTTATTGGGTGGGATTTACAGATTTACCATTTGCATCAATGCGGCGGGATATCGATCGCCTGATGCGGCTCCTTTTGGTACGATGGCATCGATGCGATCGAGTTCGTCGGTAGTTAATTCAATCTCCAATGCACCCAGGTTTTCGAGCAGGTAGGAAACGCGCTTGGTGCCAGGAATCGGGACAATATCGT
This sequence comes from Chamaesiphon sp. GL140_3_metabinner_129_sub, assembly GCA_025358725.1. GTDB lineage: Bacteria > Cyanobacteriota > Cyanobacteriia > Cyanobacteriales > Chamaesiphonaceae > Chamaesiphon. Next base: position 1,575 of record JANYIT010000064.1, on the reverse strand, counting down.
TACCTTGATGTAGCAACCAGGCGATCGCTAACTGTGCGGGTGTACAATTCTTTTGATCAGCTATTGCTCGAACTCGATCGACTAAATCTAAATTACGTTGAAAGTTCTCACCCTCAAATCTCGGCGACATCCGTCGCCAGTCATTCGGTGCTAGATCGTCAAAAGTCTTAACTTCTCCGGTGAGAAAGCCCCGCCCCAAAGGACTCCAGGGGACAAAGCCAATCTTTAGTTCACGGCAAGTTGGTAAAATTTCAGCCTCGACATCGCGGCTCCACAGCGAATACTCGCTTTGCAATGCCGATATGGGGTGAACGGCATGAGCGCGGCGAATCGTCTGTGCAGATGCCTCTGACAAGCCTAAGAAGCGAACTTTTCCTTCCTGGACTAGTTCTGCCATCGTCCCAACTGTATCTTCGATCGGGGTAGTCGGATCGACGCGATGTTGATAGTATAGATCGATCGTGTCTACTCCCAACCGCTGTAAACTTGCTTCACAAGCTGATCTCACGTATTCAGGACGACCGTTAACGGGGACGGTGTATCCCCCCAAGCTGACATCACTCAAACCGAACTTGGTGGCGATAATTACCTGGTGCCGACGATCTTTGATGGCTTTCCCGATTAAGGTTTCATTATGCCCCGAACCATAGGCATCAGCCGTATCTAGAAATGTTACCCCAAGATCGATCGCTTGATGGATAGTCGAGATCGCCTCTGTTTCATCGGCAGCACCATAAACACCCGACATCCCCATGCAGCCTAAACCCAGGGCTGAAACAACGAGTCCTCCATCGCCAAGTTTGCGAGTTTGCATCTTTACGATCTCCTGTAAGTCCTTTATTTAATGGTAACGGTTTGAATGAGTAATTCGCGTAGATCTTCGGGTACCCACAGGGTGCCGCAGTAATAGTATTTATACATTGGTGCAAGATGTGAGGCTAGCTATTTACCGGATCGATCGAGTACAATAATAAATTGTGTCTAAACAAATTTATTCCAATGCCGAAACTCAAAAGCCGCAAAGCAGCAGCGAAGCGTTTTCGCGCCAGCGGCACTGGTAAAATCATGCGTCGCAAGGCGTTCAAGAGCCATTTGCTCGAACACAAAAATGCAGATCGTCGTCGGAGCCTTTCCAAGGCAACTGCGGTTGACGAGACTGATGTGCTCAGAGTGCGCGGGATGCTCCCCTACTTGTAATTGTCGTTCGCGATAATTACAGTATTCACAACTGGTAGCTTGAGGACTGACGATAGTAAGTTAATCACTAACTATCTACAATGCCGTAGAGCAATTTTAATCACCAACTACATCATTTAAACTATGACTCGGGTAAAGCGCGGTAACGTGGCGCGGAAGCACCGCAACAAAATTCTCAAGTTAGCTAAAGGTTTTAGAGGTTCTCACTCTAAACTTTATCGGATTGCTAACCAACAAGTAATGAAGGCATTACGGAATGCCTATCGAGATCGGAAGAAGAAAAAACGCGACTTCCGCCGCTTGTGGATTGCGCGGATCAATGCAGCTTCTCGTCAACATGGCATGAGCTACAGTCAATTGATTGGCAATATGAAGAAA
>JANYIT010000017.1 GCA_025358725.1 Chamaesiphon sp. GL140_3_metabinner_129_sub | reverse complement strand
CCTCTCCCCTCTCCCCTCTCCCCTCTCCCGTCTCCCATCTCCCATCTCCCCTCTCCCATCTCCCCTCTCCCATTTCCCCTCTCCCATCCCCGGAACTCTATCTATTTTTCAAAGTCCTAGTCAATTAAGCAGCGATCGGCTTAAACTGAATTGACGAAAACATTCCTAGAATATTAATTCCCCGAATCAACAGATGCAGAAACCATTTCAACACTTAATCGTAGTTAGTTTTCTCTTGGGTACCCTGATGTTGGGCGGTTGTGACAGTCCCAAAAAACCACAAGCAAGTGCTGTGATTACACCCACCACTAGCCCAGCCACACCGACAGCTAGCCCCACCACACCTACAACTAGCCCTGAGATTGCTAGCAACCAATTCCCTGGATTGCCTAGACTCAATGGTAAAGCGACAGTACTGATGACTGTCAAAGGTAAACAAATTACGATCGAGTTAGATGGTAATAATGCTCCAATTAGTGCGGGTAACTTTGTCGATCTAGTTCAGCGCAAATTTTATGATGGCTTAGTTTTCCATCGTGTTGTCCGCGAACCCCAACCTTTTGTCGTCCAAGGTGGCGATCCGAACGGTAATGGAACTGGTGGCTATATTCCACAAGGATCGACGGCTGAACGGCGGATTCCGCTAGAAATTAAACCCAAGGGCGCAACAGCACCAGTTTATAGTCAGCCGATTACTGATGTGCCTCAACTCCAACACAAACGCGGCACGATCGCGATGGCGCGATCTCAGTCGCCTGATTCTGCTTCTTCCCAATTTTATTTTACCCTAGCGGATATTGCTTTCCTGGATGGTAACTATGCTGTGTTTGGCAAAATTACTAAGGGTTTAGAACTTATTGATACGATTCAACAAGGCGATAAAATTACCTCAGCGAAGGTGATCGAAGGGATTGAGAATTTGAAAAAATAGGGGAATTTAAGTTGAAAGTTGAAAGTTAAAAGTTGAAAGCGATTAACATCTATAGCAATCTTATTTGAGATCCTATCAGTAACGTTAACTCGTAGGGGCGGTGCTTCATGCCCGCCCTCTAGAGGTTACGTTTCTCATTTAGGATTATTATATAGCAGCGCAAAGCTTTGTAGGCTTTGTAGGATGCGTTAGGCGATAGCCGTAACGCATAAATCCATCAAGGCGATGCGTTACGGCTATCGCCTAACGCATCCTACGTGAAAGTTGGGTTTTATTTATTAATCCTTGTTCCTTCGTCGATCGTAGTTTCTTTACCTATTCCTAGTAGGTGACATATCTTACTAAAAAATGCAAATTGTGATTACTGGGATTGGGTTTAGATCTGCATTTGGCGATCTGGCGAGTACTTGGCAGGGTTTGCTAGAGGGACGATCTGCCATAAATTTAGTTCAACCTTTTGCAGATTTACCACCATTACCGCTAGCTTTAATCGATCGCCAGCCGCAGCATGTCATCGATCTTACTCGGACGGTGGTGGCTGAAGCAGTCCAGGATGCTGGTTTGAGCTTACCATTAGTTGATTGTGGAGTGACGATCGGTTCGAGTCGCGGTTGTCAGTCACAATGGGAAAAATTGACATCTAATCAATCGATCGAGTCAGATTTATTAGCTAATTGGTTGGACACATTACCCCATAGTCCAGCGATCGCCACAGCTAGACAGATCGGCTCTCGATCGGCTCTATTAGCTCCGATGGCAGCTTGTGCCACAGGAATCTGGTCACTTGCTCAAGCCGTTAGCTTGATCCATTCTGGAGCCTGTGAGCGGGCGATCGCTGGAGCCGTAGAAACACCAATTACACCTTTGACGATGACTGGTTTCCATCAAATGGGTGCCCTCGCGACAACTGGTTGCTATCCCTTCGATCTTCAGCGAGAAGGACTAGTATTAGGCGAAGCGGGAGCTGTATTTATCATAGAAACAGCGGCATTGGCTCGATCGCGAGGTGCCAAGATTTATGGGGAAATATTAGGATTTGGTTTGACGAATGATGCTTATCATATGTGTGCGATGGATCTGGATGGTACTGCTGGCTACCAGGCGATCGATCGATGTCTCCAGCGCAGTCAGCTCATCCCCAGGGATATTGATTATATTCATACACATGGCACCGGAACGCTGCTCAACGATCGTCGTGAAAGCCAATTAATTCAGCAGCTTTTTCCTCATGGCGTAGCAATAAGTTCCACCAAGGGAGCGACAGGACATACCTTAGGCGCATCTGGTGCGGTGGGAATTGCTTTATGTCTACAAGCAATCGCTACCCAAACCGTACCCCCTTGTGTTGGTTTAAAGCACCATGAATTTGACCTTGACTTAGTAAAAATTCCTCGACTTACTAGTCTCAAGCACTTACTCTGTCTCAGTTTTGGGTTTGGTGGACAAAATGCGGCGATCGCCCTCAAACAATGGCAGTAACCACATCGAATTAGAAAGGGAGCCGGAACCAGCGCGTGTACCAATTCATCACTCGATCGACTGTACTTGCTGTCGGCAATATCCCATCAACGGCTTCCCATTTTTCAACTAATTGTAAGCCCAAAGGAGTCAATCGAAAACTATCGGTTAAGCCTTGTCCATCCACTTCCCGCCGCAGCATCCCCACTTGAATCAACCAATTGGTAGCTGCTTCGACACCCAATTCCGAAAGTGGATAGCGGGTATAACCCGAATTAACACCCAAATCACCAGCCAACTTGGGTACAGACACGCTTTCCCAGCGCATCTTCGCAAATAAAGCTAAATGAAACGGCGCACAACGGAGAGCTAATTCGGCTCGATCGATTGTTTTGTCTGGATAGGCAGTAATTTTGCCAGGAGGATGATTCGCAACCACGATCGCAATGTCCAAGAGAAATGATTGATTCTATTGTAACGCGCCAGCCACTAGCAGTTCTTCTATATACTAGACTGGGTAAGTATTAGTAATGTAAAAAAGTACAAGGAATTAAGATGATACTTGAAGCTGTAATGTTGAAGGTAGTTGCAGGGCAAGAACTTGAATTTGAGGCGGCGTTTGCCACCGCAACACCATTAATTGCGGCAATTGATGGCTATCTTTCCCATGAGTTGCAACGTTGTCTAGAAGTATCAGGAAAATATTTGCTGTTAGTGCGATGGCGCAATCTTGAAGCTCATACGGTGACGTTTCGACAATCGCCAGAGTTTCTAGAGTGGAAAAAATTATTGCATCATTTCTATGCGTCTCCTCCGATGATCGAACATTTTGAGTTATCGATTGCCAATCCTCCCTCGACGCTCTAGTTACCACGTCAACATGTGTTAGTTTAACCAACAGAAAACCCAACAGATGATGTTGGGTTTTGACTGTTGAGGGATAGCAAATTATTTGTCGTAAGTACTGTCAATTAAAAGCCATTCCGACCCCAAACAACCATTGAAATTGACCAGGTAAATAGTACTAGTAGCGAAACCCAGCCGAGGGTAAGGATATCCATATTTTTATTTAGAAGTATATTTTTATGCCTAAGACTATCATAATCCCTTGCCGACCTCGTTAGCAAACAACCTGACTCGATCGACCTCAACCAGTTTTAAGCTAGTGAGGACACAAAACCGACTTCTTGAAGAAGTCGGTTTTGTAGCTGCAATTTATGAATTGCCCCCACCTTAACTTTCGAGAGCGATTCATAACGCAAGTCAACAACGCCCGACTTTCAACTAGTTCCCCGCTAGCTGCTGTACTTTTGTTAATAATTCTTGGCTCAATTTCACAAATGCTTTAGAACCCGCAGCTCCAGGATTCTCAATCACCACAGGTTGAAAACTATCGATCGCTTTAGCGACGTTTACATCCATCGGAATCCGAGTTTGAAAGATTTTATTCGCATCAAAGTCTTGGGTTACTCGTTCCATGACTCGATCGTAATAACGGGCAAACAAGGTACTGCCGGATAGGATAAAAACAATCCCTAGTAGACTACTTTCTAGACAGTTTTTATCACCTTCATGAGTTTCACGAAGTTTGGCAATTCGTCTTTCTAGTAGCTGCATTCCCACTAAAGACAGTGGTTCAGGGCGCGCAGGCATAATGTAGAAATGACTTGCCATAATCCCACTTCTAGTCAATAGATTATATCCCGGCGCACAATCGAGAATAATAAAATCATATTCATCGATCACTGGAGCCAAAATATCTTTGATCAAAGATCCTTCAAAGCCATTCCAGACATCGATAAAATCTGTATTCGGATTGTTAATAGTTTCTTCGTGCAGCTTTTCAGATACTAGAAACTCATCATAGATATCAATATCACCTGCTAATAAGTCCAATCCTTTTACCCAGCAAACATCGGGTGTAATTAGATCTCTTGTGTCAAACTTATAGCGGCTATTTGGTTTGAGAATTTTGGAAATTGAATAAGCAACCGTCTTTTTCTCACGCCGAATTTTGGCAAAGTCTTGAGGTGTGACTAGGCTGAGCGTTGCACTAATTTGGGTATCGAGATCTACAACCAGTACGCGCTTCCCGTATAACTTGGCAAGACAAGCAGCAAGATTGACGGTGAGGGTGGTTTTACCGACACCTCCTTTCATATTGACAGTGGCAATAACTATTCCCATGATTTACCTAAAATAGCTCCCTGACTTCGTAGTATCTGCAAGTACCGCTAAATATGATAGTCGGTTTCGATCGCCTTGCGATCGACTTGGGCTATTCTCGTTGACATAATTTTACTTGGAAGTACTAAATTTTAGATCGATCGATCCGCAACAACCACACCATGATCGCCACCACACCAATTTGGAGCGCGAGATTGGGGATATTAGTTTCCAAATCTCTACCAGCCAATACTTTGAAGAAAAAAACCACTCCCCCGACAGCTCCAGAAGCCGCACAACTCACATAGATAAATTGTCGTAAGCCTCGGTAGGGTGATTTTGCTTCAGCTTTGAGCCGACGGTAAAATTCGGGATCGAGTGCGGGTTTAGGTTTAGTTTCTGTCATGTGGAGATCGAGTGAAATTATAGTTTGCGGGGATACTCACATTTTGCACCAATGCGGATATATTATTACTGCGATCACCCGTGGATACCCTAAGATCTCCGCTGATTACTAATGTTCATGTACTGGCACAAGATGTGAGGATATTAATCTGATCAAGACGATCGCAAATCCTCAACGATCGAGGCTAGCTTATCCGCAGCACCAGCTTCACCGCGAACTTGGCGCAATTCAGCTTTCATGGTAGCTAATTTTTCGGGATGTTGGAGATAATCAAGCGTAAATTCTGCCACAGTTTTGGCATCCAAATCGCCAATTAATTCGGGGACAATTTCTCGTTGATTTGCCCAAATATTCGGCCATGCTAGTTTACGATTGTTGAGCGTGCGAAAAGCGATCGTATTAACTAGTTTGGCGATCGGCGAACCGATCAGCGGTAAGTTAACTAATATGCCTAGAGTCCCATCCCAGGCTCTCATCGCATCTAATTGTTGCATGGGGAGGATGACAATCATCGGTACACCCAATGCCCCTAATTCTGCCGTATTTGCCCCGATTGTCGTCAGACAGAGAGTACACTTACTGAGCAGATCATAGGCAGGAAATTCGGTGTGTAAGGCGACTGTCAATCCATTAGGTGTCTGGAGATAGAAACCTGTTTCATTTTCCTCTAGCGTAGCTGTGGCACCATTTACGAGGGCAATTGCTGGATTATTGCGAGCATCTCCATACTTGGCGATGGTGGCGAGATCGATCGTCGGTGCGACGGGAATGACAAATTTTACCTGTGGATTAACTGCTTGAATATATTCGGCGATCGCCAGCATTAAGGGCAATCCCATCCCCAATTTTGCCACTTTAGAGCCAACTAATAACCCGATCGTGATCTGATCATTTTGAGTAGTAATTGGATCGGGATTGAGACTACTTTGACTCTCAACCATTAGATCGCCAACTACCGTAAATTTGTTTGCATATTTTGGTTGAGCTTGATCGATAACTTGAGCATTCATCACTGCAAATCGATCGATCGATCCTTGCCATCGCGCCACCCATTCTGCATAAACTACTGTTTGATAACCCAATCTTTTCCCAATTATCACAGGGGAAAACTGATCGCCACCAAGAAAAATCACGATCCCTTTTTCTCTCCACTCCCAATTTTCGGCAGTTTTACCCCACACTAAAAACTTGGTAAAATACTCCGCACCCTGAACCCTGTCGATCTCAGGATAGGTTTTTAAAATCTGGACTTCTCTACCACTAGCATTTGGACATGGTGACATGATTACCGAAATGCGGACAATCGATCGATCCTCACCCAATTTAGTTCGTAATGCCCGCACCACCGGACGCACCCAAGTAGTTACCTCTCCAGGTGCATTCGAGAGAATGATAATATCGATCGGCTGGCTAGTTTCAATCATTTATTTAGCAGGTTATACTTTGATTTCACTTGACTAAACTTGTTGCTATTACAGGTGGTTTGCGCGATCTTTGCGCGATCGTATCGCGCGGTACTTTAAAATATTTTGAAGCATTTCCCATATCAAAAGATAGCAATTGATCGATACCTAAATCGAGAATCTTTTTTGGCTTTGATGGTTTGATTCCCTGTGCTTTCAAGATTTCACTAGCTACTGCTCTCGCCAATAGCGGCGGAACGCTATTCCCAATTTGACGACAACCATGCCATTTTGTCCCATGTAGCCGAAACCAATCTGGATAAGAATGGAGCCTAGCCGCCTCCCTGACAGTAATTACCCGTGGATATAAGGGATGAATCGGTCGAGGTGATGTATGTGCCCCTCTCGCGCTGTCCGTGCCAGCTCTGAGCGTATTGCAAAGCCCTGTCGGTTCGAGCCGACGAAATCGACTAATCGGGTCGGTTTTACCCGGTGGGGTGGCAGCAAATCGCTCTTGAGACGATCGACTATGTTTTGTCCGCACGCTACCTGTAAGCAGTTGAGGATCGAAGTTGCGCGGGTAGCTATAGTCATCTGGATCTCGATCGAAACCTCTCAATTTTCGCGCATAAGGACTAGTAGTTTCCCATTTTACCGTCACGACATCTGTCAGCTTGAGCTGCTCAAAATTATCGGCATTTGGTAGATCGCCAATTGCGTCCCGAACCGTAATTCTCTCAGGAGTTGGGGTTGGATAGTTGGGCAATTTCTCACCCTTGCGCGTACCTATCAAAAACAACCGTCGTCGATCTTGCGGTACGCCATAATCGGCTGCATTTAAAACCTGATATGGTGTCAGCACATCATATCCAGCAGCCTCTAACATTTCAATCAATTCCGCTAAGAATTGAGCATGTTTACCGAGAGTTAAACCTCTAACATTTTCAAAGACACAATATTTTGGGTTTAATTCTTTGACGATTCGCACATAATGAAATACTAATTGATTCCGTGGATCTTCAAATGCGCGTTTGCCCATCAGTGAAAAACCTTGACAAGGCGCACCACCAACTACCACATCAAGATCCCGATTACCTAATTTTGCTCTGCAGCGGATTTCAGCACCTGTCAGATCGATCACACTGGCACAAATCGTTGTAGCTTGAGGAAAATTATACTCATGCGTCGCACAATGAATCGGATCGATTTCTACCGCTGCGACAATATCGAACCCAGCTTGCTCAAAACCCAGCGACATCCCCCCAGCACCAGCAAACAGGTCAATTCCGATCGGTCTATTCATCTGATGGGGCTAAGTACTGTATCAATCCATTTTAACAGTAGTTAACGTAAGTTTGGCTTAAGTATATCGCCTAAATCTATACCTAGACTGAATCCTAGCCAAACATAGATCCAGGGTACCCATGAAGGGCACCCCTACAGGTTAATTGTGTAGGGGTGCCCTTCAT
>JANYIT010000365.1 GCA_025358725.1 Chamaesiphon sp. GL140_3_metabinner_129_sub | reverse complement strand
CAGGCAAAAATACTGGTGGTAGTCAGTTTTTCATCTGTCATTCCCCTCAATCCCATTTAGATGGCGTACATACTGTTTTTGGTCAATCCGAAGATATGGATGTGATCAATGCGATTAAAGGTGGCGACAAGATGGTGTCAGTCAAAATTTTGCATGACTAGTAGATTGAGTGGGGAATTTGGAGTCGATAAGTAGGTGGTTGCAATTAAACGTAGATATTTGATGCGTTACGCTGCCGCTAACGCATCCTACCAATAATTATATCTTGCTACTTGTATGAGTAAAATTCGTCAGATCTTGAAAGTTGGTAATCCGATCTTACGTCAAAGATCGGATGCAATTATTAATATTGCAGATCCACAAATTGATGAGCTAATTGAGGATCTGATTGCTACCGCTGATGCGGCAAATGGAGTGGGAATTGCTGCTCCTCAAGTAGCTTCATCTGTGCGGCTTTTTGTTGTGGCTTCTCGTCCGAGTCCCCGCTATCCCTATGCACCGACAATGCAACCGACTGCCATGATCGATCCTCAACTTATCGATCGATCCGGGGAGATGGTATCTGGTTGGGAAGGTTGTTTGAGTGTGCCTGGGATGCGTGGTTTAGTACTTCGAGATCGATCGATTGAGGTGACATATCTCACTAGACACGGTGAGTTTGTTCAGCAGGAACTAACTGGATTTGTAGCCCGAATTTTCCAACACGAACTCGATCATTTAAATGGAATTTTATTCCCCGATCGAGTCTCGTCTTCTACCGATCTAATTACTGAAGCAGAATACCTGAAAATTGCTTTTGATTAGTAAATTGATCATAGTTGAATTTCAACTTTCAACTTTCAACTTTCAACTTTCAACTAACTCCCTATCTTGCGCCACTACTAAAAAACTTAAACGTTACCAAAAAGCAACCAAAATTGATGGTAGCGATTGCCATTGCACCAAACAGCACACCTTTACTAAATCCTTTGACTCGCCGTTTGACTGACCAACGCAGCAACGGTACGACGTAAATTAGTTGGATTAGCCCGATTGAAAAAACCACCGACATGAAGATTGGTGAGAGGGTGTTCAGCCATAGAGCAATAAAAATAATGAGGATATCAATCCCAAAGACAGTGACGATTCCAGCGATCGCATCACCAATGTGAGACTTTTTTAAAATTGGGGTTTTCAACATAACTGTTTTCTTAGATAGTATCGATCGCTACTTCCACTTTCATCTCAAAACTTGAGACAGTGGAAAAGATTTACGACCCAATCAAAGACGAGACTTTGTGAATGTCAGTCCTCATTAAGCTAAAACACTTGATTGGGTATCATGCAGCGACCGTCTACCACTAATTTTACCAGGATATACTACTTATATCTAAAGCTTTTATTTAATAATCAGCCTATTTACTTAAATTACGTTTTAAGTTCTCTAGTTCTTCATCAGCCTCCCATCGCCGAAATTGAGCATCTAAGGGGTCAGCAAAATCGCTGCTACTAGTATAATTATTTACCGATCCCCATCTAGTATTACTACTTGTTTCTGCTTGGGTGCGAGCAGCTTGAGCGGCAGCAGATTTCGCTTTGGCTTTAACTTCAGTCCGTCGATTTTTAATAGTTTGCAATAGCTCAGCAGCCCTGGCTTTGCGCTCTTTTAAGCCTTGCATTTTACCCCAGAGCTGATTGCCTTGGGGTAGGAGTGCATTGACCCGATCTTGGGCAGCCGTCGCCAGATCCGATCTTCCGGCGATAGTTGCTTTCTGGACTCGATCGTACCAATTTTTGATATCTTGAGCAGTGTTGAGTATTTCTTGCTCGATGTTTTTTTCTTGTGTTTGTAAGTCCACAATTAACTGAAAAGTATCAGTTTCCTGTTGAGCTAATTGTTCTTCGATCACCTGTAATTCGAGGTGAGGATTTTTGGTCAGAAAGTCATCGATCTGACTTTCTAAAAACCGTTTCATGTCTTCGATTAAACCCATAATTTAGGTATTGGGGATTAGGGATTAGGGATTAGGGACTAGATATTGGGGATTAGGGATTAGGGATTAGATACCCTTTATCATGATTTTAACCTTTATGATGGGGTTGAAATCTCCATCTCAACAAACCCCTAAAGCCTAAAACCTAAAGTCTAAAGCCTAATCTTAGAATTTCTGACCAACATAGATCGATCGAATTTCACCACCTTTTCTTTTAATAATTACTTCATCCTTCGCTACCGTGAGTAAAGACCAATTGCTAGTGCCGATTTTTTGACCGATATGAACTGTCTGACTCTGGTTATCGATCTCGAAAATAGCACTGGGACGATTGCTAGCTTGAAACGTTTTGATTAGAGCAATCGGTGTCGTGACGGTATTTTGGGTGGTTGTAGTTGCGATTGGTACTGTTGTGATTATGCCAGTAGGATTGGGCATAATCGGCGCAGCTTGGTCAATTGGAGCCGCGATACTATTGGCTGGATTGGGGCTATTGGTTGCTGAAGTAGCTTGATTATTGGCTGATTCGATTTTCGAGATCGACTTTTGCATGTATTCAGCAAATTTGGCATCTGCTGGAGAGACTTGAGACTGAGATTGGAAGGGGAGCCAACTGGTATCGATATTTTTGGGGAGTTCGATTTTCCGCTCGTTGATCAGCCAGAGTAGTCCACCGCCTACAGCAGCGGAAGTAATGCCAATGCCTAGCAACGCTTTCATCCACAGCGGCATCCGTTTTTTTTGTTTGGGTAATGGTTGTGTTGGATGCTCTGGGCGAGCGGCTCCATTACCGATTTCGCTGGCGTAGCGTTGGGGTGGGAAATCGGATTGGGATGGATAGGTGTGGGCTTGAGATTGTTGTTGAGGATACTGGTTGGAGTATGGTGATGCGGCGGAGTACTGAGCGCGTCGGGAAGTATTATGAACTGATAAAGCTTGGGTCTCATTTTCGAGATCGCCGCTGAGTAGTTCGTCAATGTCTGCAAAGATCCGATCGATCGATCGATCCGCATGGGCATTGACTTTGGCGAGGATATCGCGGTCGAGGTTTGAGGATTGGGAGGCTGCGGGGTTTTGATTAGTCATTGGTTAGGGCTTAGGGGTTAGGAATTAGTTTAGCGCAAAGAGTTTTATTGCATTCGATCGATCGTCCGATATTGAACTGCTTCGGCGATGTGGGTAGGTTCGATGGCATCTGTAGCTGCTAAATCGGCGATGGTTCTGGCTACTTTGATAATGCGATCGCTAGCTCTAGCTGATAATCCTAACTTACGAATGGCTGTTTCTAATTAGTTGCCGACTGCGATCGTCTAAAGGGCACCATGTTCGCAACTCCCGACTTTGCATCTGAGCATTGCAAACAATGCCTGGTGCTGACAGAAACCGCTCACTAGCCTTGTCACGGGCAGCTTGAACACGGGGACGAACTGTGGCTGAAGTTTCCCCTGTTGGTTGATTGGTAATTTCTTCTGGCTTGAGCCGATTTACTGCCACCTGAAGGTCGATTCGATCCATCAGGGGGCCGGAAAGCTTTGCCCAATAATTCTCGCGTTGACGGGGATTGCAGGTACAAGCTTGAATCGTATCCCCATAATAACCGCAGGGGCAGGGATTTGTACTCGCGACGAGGGTAAATTGGGCGGGGAAGGAGACAGACTGACGGGTACGGGAAATAGGGTAATGTCCATCTTCCAGCGGTTGACGCAAGAATTCCAAAACATCGCGTTTAAATTCAGTTAATTCATCCAGAAATAACACTCCCCGATGGGCGAGGGAAATCTCGCCAGGGCGGGGAAAAGTACCGCCACCAACAAGTGCAGGCCCCGAAGCTGAGTGATGTGGGCTACGATAAGGTCGATCGCAGACCAGAAAACCACGTTCTTTGAGCAAGCCAGCGACGGAGTGGATTTGAGTCACCTCCAGAGCTTCGGCAAAGGAGAGCGGTGGGAGAATACCTGGCAAGCGTCGCGCTAGCATTGTTTTACCACTACCTGGCGGCCCCACAAAAATCAAATTGTGCCCGCCTGCTGCGGCAATTTCCAGGGCGCGACGAGCATGTGCTTGCCCTTTGACATCATGCAGATCGGCATAATCTAACTGGGTTTGGGCTAATTTACCTGTGACATCTACTTTGACTGGCTCAAATTGTTCGGGATGATTGAGGAACGCGACAACTTCAGCGAGATCTTGCAATCCATATACCTGTAAACCTGCGACAACAGCCGCTTCGCGGGCATTTGCGGCGGGTAATACCAATCCGGTAATTCCCATTTTTTGGGCAGCAGCGGCGATCGATAGTACTCCCGCAACAGCCCTTAAACTGCCATCTAAGGACAGTTCTCCCAAAAATAGATAATCGCCTAACAATTCCCCACTTACCTGGTCTGAAGCAGCTAATATCCCCACACAGATGGGTAAATCGAAACTCGGCCCTTCCTTGCGTAAATCTGCGGGGGTAAGATTGATTACAATGCGGCGGACTGGATAAGCGGAACCGGAATTTTTGATCGCTGTTTTGACTCGCTCTTTGCTTTCTTGCACCGCGATATCCGGCAATCCCACGACGGTAATTCCTGGCAAACCATTAGCGACATCGACCTCGACTCCTACTTTTACTGCATCGATGCCGATAATTGTCGCACTCCAAACTCTGGCTAGCACAGCGATCTTCCCGTTATTTGTGATGTTTGTGTTAGTTAAGCATGAGACTTCAGGAGATGACAAGGATCGAATGTCTGAATTTTAGGTCTTAGGCTTGAGGTTTTAAGCTTTCGGGGTAGATGAGTATTTTGGCGTATTGCCAAAGTCAAGGCTAAAGCCGGATCGGGTATTGTAAATTTTTGTGCTAAGTTTTGATTGGTGCTTTGTTTTGAAAAGATATCAAAGCATAGATCTGAGGGTACCCATGAAGGGCACCCCTACACAATTAACCTGTCGGGGTGCCCTTCATGGGTACCCTGGATCTACGCTTC
>JANYIT010000406.1 GCA_025358725.1 Chamaesiphon sp. GL140_3_metabinner_129_sub | reverse complement strand
CTATTCCCGCACCCCGATTGAACTGAGTAACTTAGTAATTTTCCGTAACAACTGTTCGGGATTTACTTGGAGCCACAGATAGTCATCTATACATTGCTTGCTAATTGGACTAATAGTATCCTCTTTAATGGCGATCGCGAGAATTTTGATTTCGCTAATTTTACTCGACTTGCGGATATTGCCGATCAATCGATCGACAATATCTGCATGTTGTGTCAAATCGACAATTAATAAATCTGGTTCAAACATCGATATCTGTCTAAATGAGGATTCGGCAGATAATAACCAAGTCACTTGATACCGCGCAGCAGTGAGAATATCACAGATAAAGTTAGCCAAATCTTCATCCTGTTCGATCAACACAATTCGGGTTGGAATTGGATTTAGTTCGGGATCTCGAAATACCAATTGACGATCCATTTGCACCCAATCATTCGTTGGTAATTTGAGTGGTTGTGCAGCCAAGCGGACTGTAAAAGTAGAACCAGAACCCACAATCGAATCAACCTCGATCGATCCACCATGCAGCTCAACTAATTGCTGAGTAATTGCGAGTCCTAAACCCATGCCTTCATAATCTCGATCGAAGTTACGATCGAGTTGATGAAATTTCTTGAATAGACGGGGAATTTGTTCTGCTTCAATCCCAATTCCACTGTCTTCAATCTCAAACACGGCATCGCAATCTTCTAGCCAAGTTCGGATCACTACTGTTCCATCTTCGGGGGTAAATTTAATCGCATTAATTAAAATATTTAATAATATTTGACGAATTCGTTTAGTATCGCCACGGAAACGTAAGTCTCGACCACTAACTTGCGAAACATCATTACCATTATTAATAATTTGCACTTCAAGCTTGATTTTGCCATGCTCTACTTTTGGCCTCACGATTTCAACTATTTGCTTGATTAGTTTCGATAGAGAGAATTCACTAATTTTAAGCAAAGTTTTGCCAACTTCTAGCTTGTAAAAATCTAGAATATCATCAACTAACTCCGACAAATGTTCACCACTATTATGAATAATTTGCAGGTATTTTTGTTGTCGATCAGTTAAGTTGATCAGCGGTAATCGGAGGAGCGTCGCCGATAGCCCTAAAATACTAGTTAATGGCGTTCTTAATTCATGACTCAAGAGTGCGAGAAATTCAGTTTTAGATTGATTTGCTGTTTGCGCGACAATTACAGCATCGCGTAACTCTCTCGTCCGCTCATTAACTCGCTGTTCTAAGTTTTGAGTATGCCATAGACTAACGGTATACAACTCAGATTGATTAATCGCAAAGGCTAAATGTTCGGCAATCTGTTGCAGAAATTGAGTTTCTTGGACTTGCCACTGACGTGGAGATTGACACTGATGTGCGATTAACAACCCCCACAATTCTGCGTTGACAATAATTGGTACTATTAATTTAGACTGAATTTGCGATTGGTGCATCAAATTTAAGATGCATGGATTTTGAGCGTACTCTAGATCGACTCGATCGATCGATCGAGTCATCCCATCTTGATACTTATTCCACAATTGTCGATCGTCAAAACAATCTTGATGCTCGGTAATATCTAAAACGGATGAAAGATTGGCCAACCCAATCGATTCATAAGCAACTCGCCCTCTACTACTATAATCTTCAAAACTTTTATCACTAACTTTTCCATCAATTGTGGCAAATTCAAACTGATAGATAATTAGTCGATCTGCATGTAGGAATGTTTGCACCTGATCAACGGCAGTTTGCAGAATGATCGGTAAGTCCAATGTTCGATGAATTTGGGTACCGATATAGTTGAGTAATTGAGCCTGAGCGACCTGTTGTTGTAAATCAAGTTCCCGTTGACAGAGCTGTTCCGGTAGCACAGGCTCTACCTTTACACCCAGAGGATCGCTCAAGATCGCCATCAATAACAATTGAGTAAAATGGCTTTGGAGATGGCTATCATTGACAAAATTTACGTCGGCAATTAACTGTACTGTGGATGGCAAATAGGGAATGAGCGGCTGAATGAACTGATTAATTTCTGTTGGTATAAAGGTAATGCCGATCGCTATTTGCTGTCCATTAGCTAAATTAACGATATTTCCAGTTAGTAATGCCTGAAACTTGTCAGATTGTAGTAGTGAAAATTGTGGTAAATTTGGCGGTAAAGCTAATAGATCAATAGATTCTGCCGTTAGTGCAAATTCTTGGGTAGTAAGGAGTCCCGCATTTGTCACCAATTGCACATCTTGAGTATTGGCGTAGCCGCTCGGATCGAGAATCATTGTCGTCATTTGCTGCCACAAATCACGTAAAGCCTGAAAAGTACTCAGGGGGTAATAACCCTGGATAGTTGAGGTGAAATTAGACATTGGTGAAGCTGAGAATACGGACTGGAATCGATTTACTCAAAATGTTCTATGAACACGGAGAAATTACCAAAACACTAGTAGAAACTAAAGGTGGAGCGAAATAGTTATTCAGTCGCGAGGGAGTTTAGCCCATTGTCTAGCACAATCAGCTAATTATCAGTCTAGTCTGACTTACATTGTTTTCGAGGAATACACATGTTTACATCATTATTGATTGCGTTCAACTGGAGCCACTTTGTCGTTGGCGTAGCCGCTAATGGTCTGAATCAGCTTTAAGCCTTGTCTGTTTGTTGTTGTTATTATTCCCTACTCCCTAATGCCTAACTCCTGATAAAATGAGTCAGCCATTGGAGGACAAGACCTTTGAGTACGCGAGTTATTATTTTACGGCACGGACAGAGCAGTTATAACAGTCAAGGGCGCATCCAAGGGCGCAGCGATTTTTCAGTGCTGACCGATCGAGGTCGAGATGATGCTACCACTACGGGCACAGCATTTCAAGGCTTAGAATTTGACGCAGCCTACTGTAGTCCCCTACAACGGGCGCATCAGACCGCCACAATAGTTTTAGCTGGTTTGGAACAGCAGGATTGCCTCAAGACAGACGATCGATTATTAGAAATCGATCTCCCATTGTGGGAAACTATGCTAAATCAGGAAGTTCGCGAAAAATATGCAGACGAATATCGCGCCTGGAAAGAACGTCCGCACGAACTGAAAATGTTGCTCCCGCAAGCGGATGGTAGTCAGCAAGAATTTTTTCCAGTTTTAGCTTTATATGAGCAAGCGAAGACCTTCTGGCAGGGCATCCTCCCACAGCATCAAGGCCAAACGATACTCATCGTCGCTCACAATGGCATTAATCGCGCTCTAATTAGTACCGCCTTGGGCATACCACCTCATCTGTATCACAGCATCCAGCAGTCAAATTGCGGTGTCACCGTCCTCAATTTCAGTGGTGGTTGGGGTGAGAATGTGCAGTTGGAATCTCTCAATCAAACCAGTCATCTCGGCCACAAATTACCGACA
The DNA here is from genome assembly GCA_025358725.1 of Chamaesiphon sp. GL140_3_metabinner_129_sub. Classification (GTDB taxonomy): domain Bacteria; phylum Cyanobacteriota; class Cyanobacteriia; order Cyanobacteriales; family Chamaesiphonaceae; genus Chamaesiphon. The sequence goes on along the minus strand of JANYIT010000406.1, from coordinate 59,243 downwards.
TTCCGCCCTCCCAATCAAGGACCCCGCTTCTTGCTCATCCGTCATGGCGAAACCGACTGGAATCGTGCGGGCAAATTTCAAGGTCAAATTGATGTCCCACTCAACGAAAATGGACGCAATCAAGCCAGTCTAGCCGCAGAATTTTTAAAAACCATCCAAATTGACTTTGCTTTTACCAGTCCGATGTCCCGCCCGAAAGAGACTGCTCAGATTATCCTACAAGATCGGACAGAATTAGTATTAAACGAAGATGCAGATCTCCGCGAAATCGGACATGGACTGTGGGAAGGCAAATTTGAAGCCGAAATCAAAGCTGAATATCCAGGCGAACTAGAACGTTGGCAAAGTCACCCCGAATCCGTCCAAATGCCTGAAGGCGAGAACCTCCAAGATGTCTGGATTCGTGCAACCGCTGCTTGGCAAAAAATCATCGCTCAGGTAGGAAATCAAACTCAAACAGGAATTGTCGTTGCTCATGATGCGACGAATAAGGTGTTGCTATGCAATCTACTCGGGTTGGGTTTGGCAGATATCTGGAAGATCAAGCAGGGTAATGGTGCCGTGACTGTCATTGACTATCCAGATGGGATTGAGGGGCAGCCTGTGATTCAAGCTCTGAATCTTACCAGTCATCTCTCTGCTGGAGGAATTCTTGACAAAACCGCCGCTGGCGCACTGTAGGGATTCAGAAGATTTAGACTATTACTGCAAGAAACCCAACTTTTTGAAAAAGTCGGGTTTCTGTCTTATCTAGCTGTTTTATCAATCGACAAAATCGACAGCTCACAAGCATACGATGATTTTAATGCGCTTAGATATTTTATATGCTAGAATCAAAGTATAAAATATTTGAGTAATTCCATGCCAACTAATCTAGACGGACAGCTTACCCCAAATCAAGTGGTGGACAGAGATCGCACCTTAATCGCGATCACCACAATTACGGTTAGCTTTAGCGTAGTGATAGTTGTAGTGGTATTTTTTGTGTACTGCTGGCATTTTGGCATTGCGATCGACTTCAACAGAATCTTCGATATCCTCGATCAACATAATTAATTTACGCATGAACCATAAATCTGTAGGGGTGCCCCTTGTGGGTACCCTCACCATCTAGGAAATAGCACCGATCTGGTTGATTTGTGCAATCGATGTGGATAGAGGGCGGGCATGAAGCACCGCCCCTACAGCTCCGATTACATTCGATCTTCTTGCATATGCCAACACCATTACTCTCTAACTTCACACCCAGCCTGATGTCGCCTGAGACATTAGAGCGAATTTTCGTGCAACGGGAAGACATCGCCCAAGATTTGGTCGATCGCATCATCCTCAGCGCGACTACTCCATCCAAACACCATTCCCTGCTAATTGGCGCGCGCGGGATGGGGAAAACTCATTTAGTTTCCCTGGTATACTATCGACTCCAACAGCATCAGGAATTGAAGGATAAGCTGATAGTAGCGTGGTTGCGGGAAGATGAATGGGGGATTGATTCCTGGTTGGATTTGGTGGTGCGGATTTTTCGATCGTTAGAAGAGACGAAGATCGATACTAAGGGATTATTGGCGCAACTTCAGCAGGTATCGATCTCTGATGCGGAAACCTTAGCGACACAATTACTGACTGAATTAATCGGGCAGAAAACCCTGCTATTGATCGTCGAGAATTTGGATGATATGTTTGCGGGGTTGGGAGAAAAAGGCCAACAAAAGTTTCGATCGTTTTTGCAAGAGCGGCAGTGTTGCACGATTTTGGCGACGACACCAGCTTTAGTTGCTGGGGTGCAAGATCCCGACGAGCCATTTTTTGAGTTATTTAATCAGATTCCGCTATTGCCGTTAAGTTGGGAAGAAGCGACGGTAATGTTGCAAAAGATCGCTGAGTTAGATGGGCAAGCGGATTTAGCCAATTTCCTGCAAACTCCAGCGGGGAAAGCGCGGATTCGGGCGGTACATCATTTAGCAGGTGGCAATCCACGGGTATATACTTTGTTCGCGCAATTCATTACGCGGGAATCTCTTGATGAGTTGGTGCAGGCGTTTATGAAGATGCTGGACGATCTTACGCCTTATTATCAGTCGCGAATGAAGGAATTGTCCAATCAACAGCGGAAGATTATTGAGTTTTTGGTAGACAGGCGGGAAGCGGTAATGGTGAAGGAGATTGCGACTCAATGTTTCGTTGAGCAACGGGTGGTGTCGGGGCAATTACTGCAATTGCGAAATAAGGGTTATGTGGTGGCGCGGGCGAATGGGCGGGAGTCTTTTTATGAGTTGACGGAGGTGTTGATGCGTCTCTGTATGGAGGTGAAGAAGTATCGCGGGCAATGGGTGGAGTTGTTTGTCGATTTTTTGCGGATTTGGTATCGCCCAGCAGAGCGACAAGAGAAGTTGGCAATGTTGCGAGGGAAGGGGGGGTTAATATCTGATGAACATTTAGAATTGGCATTGATGAGCGATGTCGATCCGGTTTTGTTGGTGGTTATTCAGGAATTACAAAACTCTTTAGAATCGAAAGATACTGCTTTAAGCTTACAGACGTTGGCAGAGTTGCAAGCAATTGGAGGAATTAGTGCAGAGATATGCCAGCAGATTAGTATATTGGTTAATATTGGCAAATTTAATATAGTTCGAGCAATTTTATTTCAAGCTGTAAAAGCTGATTCAAATAATTCTAACGAATTGTTTATAGAAGGTGTAAGATTAAGTCTTTTCAATAAATGGTCAGAAGCATTGTTTGCATTCGAGCGAGCTTTGGCAATCGATATTGATAATACTTTTATTTTGGCTCTTCAAGCCTATGTGCTAGATGAATTAGGTAGATATGAAGAAGCAATCATAAATTACGATCGTGTCCTTCAATTCAATTCTGACTTCGATGAAATTTGGATTAACAGAGCGATATCGCTAGCTAATCTAGGTAAACATCAGGAGGCAATAATCAGTTATGACCATATCCTAAAACATAAATTTAACAACCATCAAGTTTGGTATGAACGAGGTAATTCACTATTTAATCTCAAAAAATATGAGGAAGCAATTGTTAGCTATGAGCGGGCAATTGAATTTAAGTATGATTATTATCAGGCTTTTTATAATCGAGGTATTTCACTACGTCGTTTGGGAAGACAGGATGCCTCAATCGCCAGCTTCGATCGATCCATTGAATTTAAGTCCGATTATTATGAAGTTTGGTATAACCGAGGTATTTCTTTAAATATACTAGGTCGATATGAGGAAGCAATCGCTAATTTTGATCGAGCTATCGAATTTAATTCTGATTATTATGAAGTTTGGTATGGCCGAGGTATGTCTCTAGAGATACTGGGTCGATATGAGGAAGCGATAGCTAGTTACAATCGAGCGATTGAATTAAAACCTGATAACGATGTAGCTTGGCATAATAAGGGCAATTCATTATTCAAAGTGGGTAAATATTTAGAGTCGATCGATTGCTATAATCGAAGAATTGAAATGAAGCTGGATAGATACAATTCTTGGCATGATAAAGGAGTTGTCCAATTTTCAATCGGAAATTATTCAGCCGCGCTAACTACCTGGCAACAAACATTCAACATCATCCATCAATTCACAGATCGACCTTATGATGTCGCTGAATTAATCCAAGAACTTATCGAAATCCTAATTCCTAAATTCACTCAACCAGTCGTCAAAACCATGTTGACAGAACTGGTACAAACCTATATCCAAACCTCAGTCCTCACCGAACTCGGTACCGCCCTAGTTCGCACCCTCAAACAGATCCTCGCCCCCGACATCAGCGATTATACCGCTCAACAGTGGCTTGCACTATGGCAAGAACTGCTCGGAGATCGACCTGAAATGCAACTACCCTTCCGCCTGATGAAGACAGCGATCGATTACAAACAACACCCAGAACGGAAAGAGCGGCTGTGGTTGGGTTTGGCGAGTGAGGAGCGATCGATCTTGGATGAGGCGTTGGAGTGAGCTGGAACCCACCCCGCCCTACGGGCACCCCTCCTGGGAGGGGATTTTCAGGAATCAAGCTGAACACGATCTTGGCAGGTATAATTGAGGATATAGAGTACACAGTACTATGAATACCAAACCACATCTAGAACAATCTCGCCTCGAATATCTCGATCGGCAAAAGAACTTATATGAGAGTGTTAAGCCCGAATTAGTCGATCAATATTTAGGTGAATTTATTGCTTTTGAAGATGGTCTAGTTTTAGACCACGATCTCAACGAAAGAAATTTAGTAGAACGAGTCTATCGAGACTATGGTTATCGAGATTTATTAATCAAACAAGTTTGGTTAGAAGAGCCACATTTATCCGTAGCAGGTATGTTTTCATCAATTAAGTCAGAATAAGTGCAGAGCTTCAATTATGTAAATGTGGGTGATGGTTTACCATTAGCACCGATTATCAACATCAAAGTCACAGCCCCAGAGTGGCTCGATAAAAGTGGCGAATATTTGATCGAGGCTTTCCTTGATACAGGTTCAGATTGTACACTGATTCCACTAGAAATTATTTCTAACTTTGAGCTAGCGATCGTTGATAGTCATGTCGAAATTACTGGCGTTGCTGGCGGTCGTGTCGATGGTTATGCTTGTTTCGCAAATATTTGGTTAGGTGAAAAATGTATTCGGGCAGTAAGAGTGTATGGTTGCGTGAGTAAAAGTTTAGAAAATCGAGTGTTAATTGGTCGGGATGTTTTAAATCAATGTTGTATCGAATTTGATGGTGTTAATTCTCGATTGACGATCGGTGATTAGTAAATTTATTTGAATCGAGCTTAACCTTCATGACCCCAAATCATCCCTCTGCTGCACTGGTATATTAAGAAACGATGAACCAATTATTCCAACAGGTTAGAGTATTAGATCGGATCGCACAATTAGAGCGAGTAGCTGATGTATTAGTTATCGACGGCACCATTGAGGAAGTCTCAGAATCAACTCAACTTCCAGCCAATCTAGAGATTACCCCTGGCGAACACCTCATTCTCGCCCCAGGATTAGTCGATTTATATAGTCATAGCGGCACACCTGGACACGAAGAACGGGAAACGATCGAATCTCTCCTTTTAGCCGCTAAAGCTGGTGGATTTGTCCATGTCAATATCTTACCCGATACCTTGCCCGCACTCGATCGAGCTAGTAGCATCATCAGTCTCGATCGAGAGTATCACCAAATTGCTGCCCAAATTCCCAATTGTCCCCAACTTGGCTACTGGGGTGCGCTGACTGAAGGGGTTGTCGGAAAAACGATGACTGAGTTGGCAGAACTTGCCACTACTAATATTACCGGATGGGCAGATGGACAATCGATCGCTAATCCCGCCCTGATTCGCCGTCTCCTCGAATATCTCAAACCATTCAACCGTCCGATCGGATTATACGCGCTCGATCGATCGTTACGTGGTAATGGCATCGCCAGAGCAGGAGTAGCCGCGCTCAAATATGGTTTACCCGTCGATCCTGTCAGTAGTGAAACCGCCGCTCTCGCAGCAATCATCGAAATCGTCGCCGATGTCGGCACTCCCGTCCATCTGATGCGGATTTCCACCCGTCGGGGTGTAGACTTAATCGCTGCTGCCAAACAACGAGATATCCCAATTACGGCTAGCACCACCTGGTTGCATCTCATTGCCAATACTACCGACCTCGCAACTTACAACCCCAATTTCAAACTCGATCCCCCTTTAGGTACTCCAGATGACCAAATTGCCCTGATTGAGGGGATAAAAACGGGAGTATTAGATGCAATTGCGATCAACCATAGTCCTTATACCTACGAGGAAAAAACTGTTGCCTTTGGCGAAGCTCCTCCAGGGGCGATCGGGTTAGAATTAGCATTACCTTTACTCTGGCAAAATTTAGTCACTACCGACAGATTATCAGCTCTCGAATTATGGGCAGCACTCAGCACCAATCCAGCTCAATGCTTACACCAATCGCCACCCCATCAGCTCATCCTCTTTGACACCCAAACAGCTTGGACAGTAACTTCAAGTAATCTCAAATCTCTCTCCCACAATACGGCATGGCTAGGTCGAGAAATTGTTGGTAAATTACACTAAGATCGATCGTCAAGTACATCTATTTGCAAGATGGGTTTTCCATACAAATAGCCAATGCTGCGATCGATCTCCAAATGCTAAACTACTGCTATCACATACAATTTTGATGTGGTTTGAGGTGTGGAGTCCAAGATAATGTTCAAACAATCCATTTCATTAGTTCTATTAACACTATCTTTAGGTAGTTTAGCCAGTTGCGGTAGCAAGGTTGCCGAGCGACCTGTCGATACAGTTAAATCAGCGATCAAACCAGCTACAACTGGAGCAATGACTACTACTGGCAATAATAAACCAGCAACTACTGGTGCTGTAGCCATAGTTCCGGCTGGAGTGACGATCAATACTGATTTACAACAAGAACTTTCTAGTGGTAAAAATCGCAACAACGAAAAATTTACCATTAAAGTCAAAAATGGTTCAGTTGGTAAATATCCAGCTTTAAAAGATGCCATCATTGAAGGACACTTAGAAAAGGTAACTAAAGCAGCCAAGGGCAAGAAAGCTCAAATGAATTTGTTTTTTGATGATGTCAAACTCAAAAATGGCGATCTCGTAGCAATAGATGCGACATTAGTTAATACTCAAGTTGAAAAGAAAACTAAAGGGCAATTCCTCAAGAATGCGGGAATTATTTTAGGTGGGACGATCGCTGGTAACTTCATCGGCGACAAAACTAAATTCAAACATGGTAAACTCGCAGGTGCAGCCGCAGCGACAGCATTTGTCCTATCGAGTCCTGGTGGTGAAGTAGTATTGAAAAAAGGTACCGATCTCCAACTCAAACTCAAGTCTAATTTCGATCCAAATTAATCTCGATTAGAAAGTAGGGGCAATTCATGAATTGCCCCTACTTTTTATCTAGCCCCTGCTTTTTATCTAGCAACCATTAAGATTAGCTTCAAATCACTCTGGCTACATTGACTTTGCTATAATGCCATGAGCAATAGAGATAGAGCTTTGGACTAGATTTTAGGTATGGGCATAGGTTAGAGTATTTATTATGGTTTACGAAGCAGATCTGAATTTCCTGGAGGATGATACCGATCTAGATAGTCCTGTTGACGATCTGGATACTTTGGCTGTATTGGATGCCAATCCAGAACCTGTCAGACCAGATCCAGAGGAGATGTTGCCATTACTCACCGATGCCGTTACTGCCCAACGAATGCTGGCTGCACGAGCTTTCTGTGAAATTCAAGATGACCGTGCAATTCCCCATTTAATCCGACTCCTAGCCGATCCTTGCCCATTGGTGAGAGTTTCCGCTGCCTACGCCCTAGGGCGTAATCCCAGTCCCGATGCCGTCGAACCTCTAATTAGCCAACTCGATCGAGATTGGAACGGTTATGCTCGGAAGGGTATCGTTTGGGCATTGGGTAATTGTCGAGATATCCGCGCACTCAAGCCGCTATTACGTTCGCTCAAGGTGGATATTTCGGCTGTAAGGCTTTGGTCTGCTAGTGCCCTCGGTCAGGCTGCCGATCTTAGTTATGAGGCTGTCATTGCCACTGTACCCCCGATTATCGAAGCTTTAATTAATGACCCTCTAGCTGCCGTCCGCAGTAATTGCGCCTGGTCACTTGGTCGATTGTGTCGAGAATTGCCGTCTAATGTTATTTATGCTACGGCTGTTGATGCCCTGATTCAAGTGCTAGAAGAAGATCGCGATCTCGGTGTCAGAGACGATGCGAAAGCGGCTCTACTCAAACTCGGAGATCCACGCGGGATTCAATCGATCGAAAATCTCGAATCAGAGTTAGAGTTAAATCTTTAGGATAGTGAATAGGGTGAGGACAGGACACATCCCCGACTTCTCGAAGAAGTCGGGGATGTAGCAGTAATGCAAAAATCAACTAATTCCCTCGCGCTTCTAGAGCTACTTGTTCGACATCATCAGTCGCTAAAATTTCTAGACTTTTTGCTGCTGATTCACCGCCTAAATTGCGGAGAGCGCGAGCGAGTTGATAGCGGATTTGCCAGTCAGGATGAGTGACAAACGGGATGATACTTTCCACCCCATTTGGATCGCCTAATTCACCAATAGAGCCAATCGCCGCAGTTTGGACGAGAGTGGTTTCATTTGTTAAGGCGGTTTGCAACAATTTTAAACCGCGTGGATCACCTAATTCGCCTAAAGCGGCGATGATACTAAATTGCACCAACCATTCCGGGGTAGTTTCATAAAGATGCTGGAGATCGTCAAAAGCAGCGGTGAGTTTGAGTGCGCCGATGGCATCTGCGGCTGCGGCTTGAACATCGGGTTCGGTATCGTTAATCAATCGATCACGTAAAATAGTGAAACTTTCAGTCAGATCTACAGATCCTAATGTTGCCAATTGACTTACAGCGGCATATCGAACACGGGTGTTATTATCTGTTACCAATTGCTTGATATAGCCAAAAGCAATAGTAGGTTCGAGTGCTCTCACCATGTTCAATGCTGTGATTCGATCGCCTTTATTTTCTGATTTAATTAGTGCCGCAATAGATTCGGTCATATAAACTATAATTTTTGATTAAATTTTAAATATTTATTACAAAAGTTCAGATCGATAAAATCGATAAAACTTTTACATTTAATCGATTTTATCATCAACAAGTAACTTCAGGTTAGCAGATCGAACAATAATTTTTATCCGCTGATCATGTTGTCCTGTTTAGAGACAGGTTTATCTGAGTGCTGGTACAAACTCCATTCAACTGACTAATAAAATCCTGCGTTAGTCGATCGATCACACTGATTTCACAATCGGCAGGTATTTTTAGAAATAATGTAAGATCTTTCGTATTTTGATTTTTCTCAACCTTTGGATTTGGTCAAACAAAAATATCTAGTTGTTCGAGTTAGACATCAACAAAATAGTCTATTTGATGAGCTTCAGTTAGATCGGGGATTTCTAATCGATCTCGATAACGATGGATTACTGTATTAGGCACTTGAGCTTTGCGATTGCGATTTTGCTGCAATACTTGATCGATCGGAACTTCCAGATAGACAATCCGAATTCGCGCACGATAGCTAGCAAATAGGCGAATTAGACCTGATCGAATCGGTTTGACGATATTTGTTGCATTCCAAATAAATGGTGTCTCAGATTGCAGATATCCTTTAGCCAGATCTCTACCTGCTTGGATAATTTCCCCCTGCGCGTCTGTGGGCGAAATCCCCATCTCTTGCCGCAATCTATCGAGCGATACAACTGGTAACTCTCGATGATTATGTTCGATCCAATAATCCTTACCCGTACCAGGTAAACCACACATTAAAATAACTTCCAAGCGGGTATCATCAAAAGCAGCATAAGTTGGATCTGCATCTTCTTTGTGGAAGTAAATAAACCGACTAAGATCGGAAGCGAAAGGGTAGGATCGATCGAGACAATGATGCTCCTGACAAAATTCTCTAAAAAACTCGATCGTTTCTAATAGTTTCTCTCGATCTGCACAAATTCGTCCCCGTATATCTGCTTCCGCTATCAAAGCCAACCAATCGCAGCGCACCAATTGACTAGCCTTAATAATCGATCGTAATGGTTGTGGTTTATCCCAAAACCATAACGGCAAACTTTCAGATCGAACGATCGCTACAATCGTCTCACGAATTGCAAATGGCGTATGCAAATCTTGTAAAATTCGCCGCACCATCTTCGCACCCAAATTTACATGTCCCTTGGCGGTAATTTTGCCATCCTCAGCAACTTGTGTCGCCATTGGCTTGGCGATATCATGGAATAAAGCAGCGGCAAATAAGATCGATCGATCCTGTAGATTCATCGCCTGCCAAGTGGATAGTGAAACTAAGGCTTCACAGACTAATTGAGTATGTATCCAAACATTTCCTTCTGCATGATAAATTGGATTTTGTTCGCAGCTAGATAAAGATTGTAAGTAGGAGAATTGGGCTAGAATTTCTGTCCAGTTAATTTGTGAATTTGGGGAAGTCGGACAGTGAGGAAATGTCCAGAGTGAATCTTGCTTGATCGCTATATTATTCATTTTTTTTAGAAGATTGGTGCGTTACGACTATCGCCTAACACACCCTACAAAATCTGTTAGTATGAGCTAATTTATCCCAAATAAATCGACACCAGCCTGTAATTTATTTGGAATAATCGGACGATTTAACCAGTGACTTTCAGACTGTAAAATTGTTGTCAAAAAGTCTGCACGAACGTACTTATATCGAGCAACAGTCAACTCTGGTGTTTCCACTTTGATATACAATCCTTCCATCAACGAACTTTGGTTAGTTTGTTGAATTGCGAGATCTGCATTTAAACCCTGTTCTAGACAAAGCTCGCGCAATCTGTCGATATGTCCAGATTGAATAAAATGGGACTGCTGGAGCAGACTAATGAGCTGTTTGTGCGACTGTAATTTACCCTCTAGCAACACAGGTACCGAAGCTATAGCCAATCCTTTTAATAACTCTCGTCGCGCCGCAGTACTGAGAAATTGACCAGTAGATCGATCGAATAAATCGTATTCTAAGAAATAGTGAGGCAACCTGTCGTAAAATACCGTATGCTTGGCATAAAGCCACTCACCATACAGGATATATCGATCGCCCAAAACATTCCACAGTGCAGCATAATGACTATTTGCCCACTGTTTGAATAGATTAAAATGGCGTTCGCGAGAGCCACCAATTAAATAGTGTCCGCGACTTTGCAATAACAATTGCCCTTGAGCATCAAAGCTAATTGCAGCATTTGCACCATCGACTTTCTCTTCTATTACTACATACTCATCGGCAATCAGACTAAATGGCACACTATCTAAATCTTCGTCCCCAGGCTGTTGGCGCGAACCTTCAATATGCGGCGTTCGCGGATATTTTTGCATCAGCATTTGTGTCCCCCTCTCCAGGCAACATTGAATAATTCGTAATTTGTAACTAATATTCTGCTTCGGGATTTGGAATTCGCCTCAAAACATGCCACTAATGGTGGCTGAGGCTGAATACTGCCCAAAAGAATTATTAATTACTAGCTAAATGTGGAGAGGCGGAGGACTACATGACAAACTCGCTAAAAAACTCGTGCGTACTTTTAACCTAGTCCATAAATTATCGGATGTCAATAAGTGGCTCCTAGAGCCTGTAAAGTTGCTTGCTGCGCTTTAGTTAATCCTTTAATTTTGGCGATCTGCATTCCTTCGTAGGGATAGAGCGATTTCCAAGTGGCGAGAAATTCGCCTGTTTCTAGATCCCAAACTTTAATAGTTTCATCTAAGCTACCAGAAAAAGCAACGAGTTTAGACGATTCCATGTCTGGCAATTTAACAATACCAACATCGAGAGTATAAATCAAACCACTATGACCCCTCAGATTGTGGAGACATTGACCACTTTTAATATCCCATACTTTGAGAGATCGATCGACTCCACCACTGATAATAAATCGGTTATCATCACTAAATTTTGCGCTGAGAATTGGCCCTTGATGTCCGACAAAGGTTTGTAGACATTCCCCTGTTGCTACCGACCAAAGTTTGATAGTTTCATCATAACTCGAACTAACTAGCCACTTGCCATCTGAACTAAAGACAACCGACCAAACACTATTTGTATGATCGCGCAAAGTATGAGAACATTCGCCAGATTGAGAATTCCAGAGTTTAATAATGCCAGCAAAATCACAACTTGCCAATAGTTTACCATCGGGGCTAAAATCGGTGTAAATTACTGGACTAGTATATCCTGTGAATGTTTTCAAACACGCTCCTGTCTTGATATCCCAGATTTTCACTGTTTGATCGTAACTACTACTTGCTAATGTTTGACTATCAGGACTAAATACCACCCGCCACACCCAGCTCTTATGTCCTCGGAAGGTTTGGAGGCAATTACCTATTTTCCAATCCCATAATTTGATAGTGTAGTCAGCACTACCACTCACGAATAAACGATCGTCAGGACTGAATTTAACCGACCAAATTCGATTAGTATGACCGCGTAACGTTTGGGTGATAGTCCCCTGTCTTACATCCCATATTCTAATGGTATTATCTTCATTACCACTGGCTAAATAATTAGCATCTGAACTTAAATCGAGAGATAGAATTGCATTAGTATGTCCGACGATCGTATTAATGCAGCGTCCTTGTTTTAAATCCCAAATTTTAGTATTATTGTCATCGCTACCACTGGCAAGTTGTTGACTATTGGGATGAAAAGCTACCATCCAAATGCGGCTATTATGTCCGAGCAGCGTTTTCACACATTCGCCATTATTTACGTCCCAAAGTTTGATAGTTTTATCGAAACTACTACTAACGAATTGTTGCCCATCTGGACTAAACGCGATCGAACTAACAGGCTGTTGATGTCCGATTAATGTGTGAAGACATGTGGGAAGACAAATCCCCGACTTCTCGGAGAAGTCGGGGATTTTGCGGATATCCCAGATTTTAATCGATCGATCGTAACTAGCAGTAGCAACAGATCGACCATCGGGATTAAAGGCTACATACCTTACCCAACCTGCATGAGCTTCCCATACAGCCACACATTCACCCGTCGCCACATTCCAAAGCCGCACGGTCAGATCCTCGCCACCGCTAACTATGGTACGATCGTCGGGACTAAAGGCGATCGACCATACCCGCCCATTATGTCCAACTAAGGTAATTTCGGGATTTGAGCTATCAGGAAACGTCCGCCAGAGGCGAATAGTACTGTCTTGGGAGGAACTAGCGATAATTTTTCCATCATGGCTAAATGCGACAGTATTAACTGAAAAAGTATGTCCTGTATATGTCCGCAAACATTCACCCGTTGCGACATCCCACAATTTCACGGTACCATCGTCGCTACCACTGACGAGATGTTGCCCATCGGGGCTAAAATCGATCGCCCAAGTCCAGTGTTGATGCCCTTGACAATTGGCATGTTTCGTGAGTGTTTTAGCATCCCAAATCTGAATATCGCCCTTGGTATCGCTAGTTGCTAGATATTCACCGTCGGGACTAAAAGCAATGCCTACTACACCGCCAAAGGTTTCCGCAAAGACAGTTTGACTGATGTTGCTCCCTGTAAAATTGACATCGTGCAAAGTAGTATTCAGCAGGTAGGCTTGACGAATCGAGAGGTGCGAGAAATCGTAGCCTTGGAGATTGGTGTTCAGTTGACAAAATAAATTCAGCAGATTTCCCGCCGCATAATCCGCGATCTCGTTGGGTTGCTGGCGTAATTTAGTGAGGATTTTGTACAGGTGCTGCTCTAGTTGAGTGGTTGCGGAGATTTTTACCCCACCCCAGCCCTCCCCTTTCCAAGGGGAGGGAGTAAGAGCAAGCCTTTCCATTCCGTGTACACATAAGTCTGCTGGAGGTAATGCGGAGATCTTTACCCCACCCCAGCCCTCCCCTTTACAAGGGGAGGGAGCTAAAGCCCCCCTTTCTAAGGGGGGTTGGGGGGGTAACACCATTCCCGCTTGTGTAAAGTGCGTTAATAATCGATCGATTAAAGGCTGCAAAATCAGTTGAATCTGGGCATCCCGTAAGTAATCTTGGGTATGCGCTTCAATCAGTGCATGGGTGTTAAATAGCTCCAATTCTCCTGTAATAATTTCTCGCTCGATCTGCTGAATCAACCGTTGGGTGACATATTCCATAATCACGGGTTGCTGAGTTAAACCCCGCTCGGTAGTTTCGATCGACGATCGATCGTGTAGTGTTTCCAGAGTTGCTAATAATGTCGGTAAAGTTATCGCGGGCAAAAATTCCGCTTGTAATCGCGCCGGAGTCACTCCTTCCCAATTAATCGCCAACCAGTACATCACCTGCTGTTGCAGCGGTGAAAACCTGTCAAACTGTTGCGTCAACAAATCTTGGAGATTGCTAAATACCCCCGTGCCTGCAGCTAAAAATGCCTGAATATCCCCACCAAACAGGTTTTGAACTGTTGTCGCGACTAGCTTGAGCGCGAGGGGATTACCGAAAACGTAATCGATCAGATTTTCTCGATCGATCGCGGGAGATTCCAAACCCTTATCGATTAAAATATTGTGAGCATCAGCAGCAATGAGTCCAGATAGTTGCAACGATCTGACAGGTAAATGTGTACCTTCCCGCACAGCCATACCATTCGGTTTTTCCCGACTGGTAATTACCAGACAACTCTGATGGCTTTCGTCACTGACGCGCTGAAAAATCTCTCCATAGCCCTCATAACCCGCCAGATAGCAGCCATTGCGATCGCCAGCTTGCAAAATCGACTCAACATTATCAAACACCAGTAGACAGCGTTTTTGGCGCAACTGCTGCATCAATAGATCGATCGAACTCTCCTGTACCTCAGCACCAACCAAAATCGGTAAAATCTCATCCAGCAAATCTTTCGGCTCGATCGCCTGTCGCAAACTCCGCCAGATCACATATTCAAACTGAGACTCCAACTGTCGAGCCAGTTTCACCGAGAGAGCCGTCTTACCAATCCCACCCCAGCCAAATATTCCCACCACCCGACACCGACGATCGACAATCCAATCATGCAAGGTTTGTAAATTGGTTTCTCTACCGTAGAAATGGGATACATCGATCGCATCACCCCAATTGGTAATCGTCAAAGATGTTGTGTAACGCTGGAGAATCGAACAGAGGTTACTTTTAGAAACTTTTTGCCCAACAATCTGCGAGAGCAATTGCCACAACTGGGATGCAGCCTGCTTGATATATTCCGACTCATAACCTAGCTCTCTAGCGATCGTTTTATGGAATCACCAATCCAGACTTGCGACACGATCGCTGCTTGAATCGTTTTGAGCGATCCGCGTTGATGTTGATCCAGCAATCGATCGATGATTCTGAGAGCTTCTTGTCCGGTCATGTAGGGGCGATCGGTAGTGAGATAGAAGTAGTATAGCTCGATCGGGCAACCTCCAGATCCCTCCAGATCCCCGACTTCTCCGAAAAGTCGGGGATCTTTGCTGTCACCATTTACATTCATTAATATTCTGACAGGACAACTACTTACTTTTCGTTACTTCTTCGTACTGACGACTCGGGCAACGTTAAAATGAAGTTGAAATCTGCAAAAAAATACTATGTTATTTATCAACAAAAAAACGATAAAATCCCTCGTTGCTGCATTTGTGTTCTCCTCAAATTTCTTGAGCTTCGGGCTTTCGATCCATCCTGCGGTAGCAAGCGACTTGGTAACCCAGGACATTATTCTATCTTCCAATGGTGCCGCTGAAGGGAACGACCAAGACTATAATGTTTTTAGAGCGGATGGTTTGGTTCGGAGAACGATTAATTGGAAACCCAGCGGTAGTGTTAAAAAAATTTCCTGGCGATGTGTTGATAACTGCGGAGATGAAGGAAAATTTAGCTATAAAATTGAGTTGAAAGATGATGGGGAGATGGTACTCGTAATGCGAGCAACTAATAGACAACAGGGACTCATTCGGGTTCAACTGACTGCTCTTACCGAGTAGATGTTAGAGGAGAGTGTCGTGTGACGAATACATCGCAAAAACTGAATGAAAAGCAATTTAAAACTTGCCCACCATATCTATTATTAATAATTAGTCCAGATCTCCGACTTCTTTAAAGAAGCCTTTGGATCTGTTTGTGCAAGCTAATCATCTAGCAGCAGTCTTTTGAAACCAGTACTATTAGGTAGATTGTGGTCTGCCAGAAATTGTTGATAAACCAATTCATCTTGAATCTGTGTCTTAATATATTCAGTTTTAGGTAGCGTACCCGATCGCAATCTGTGCATATTCTGAATAGCTAGAAAACTCCCATTCTTCCGGTTGTTGAACCAGCTTTGCTTTGACTGGATTGAGGTGAATATAGCGGGAGAGATGAATCAGATAATCGGTTTCCGTGACATGAATACTTTGAAACAGCCCCTGAAATAATACACCAGAACGATTGAACCGCTTATTAATTGCCTTTGTGTATGCCAGCGAGAGCAATTTCATCGCATCAGATAGAGTCTCATCTCTCAGATATACCAAAAAATGATAATGATTTGGCATCAAACAGTAAGCAACAATATCGACTGAATTAGCGATTAGATATCTTCTAACTAATTGAAGAAAATAAATATAGTTATCACGTTCAAAGAAAATTAACTGACGATTATTTCCCCGATTGTAAGTATGATAAAAGTTCCCAACTTCCAGGGGCATCGGTCTTCGTTGCATCGGATTGGTATCTAAGCAACTAAGCTTAGTATTCCCTCAGATCCCCGACTTCTCGAAGAAGTCGGGGATCTGGCACCCCTAGCACCCCACCACTGTCAGTAAATGATAAAATATTTAGATTAATTCGATCGATGATAGCTTGAATTGTCCTTATGAGTATTCGAGAGCAAATTCTGAGAGAAACCGAAAATACCGCCGATCCGATCCTGTCTGAAGTGTTGGAGTATTTGCAATATCTAAAAGTCAAACACCAACGAGAAATTCCTGAAACTCTGCTACTCAGTGAATTGGTGCTCAAGAATGACTGGCTCAAACCTGAAGAGGATGCAGCATGGCAAAATTTGTAGCAGGTGATGTTGTCGTTGTTCCTTTTCCATTTTCGGACTTAACACAGACAAAACGCCGTCCAGCATTGGTGGTTGCCGATTTACAAGGTGAAGATCTAATTCTCTGTCAAATTACTAGTCAGGCTATATCCGATCGATATGCAGTCTCGATTTCAGATGAGGATTTTACTATCGACGGTTTAAACCAACCTAGTAATATTAGACCCAACCGAATATTTACAGCATCCCAAACCATCATTGCTTACAAAGCGGGAGCAATTACTCCCACCAAATTATTGGAAGCGATCGATAAGATAGTTGAAATACTTCAGATCTGAATTAGCATAAGTTTTTTTACAAACCATAAATTATCGATCTCCTCAGATCCCCGACTTCTCGGAGAAGTCGGGGATCTGGCACCCCACTAGAATTGCGCCTGCACGATCGATCTAATTATTCATTCAAATTCAACCAAGCCAACAAATCACCCATCTGGGTGAAATCCAACAAAGCCTCGCCCAACTCTTCCAATCGCGCCAGGGATAAAGCCTTAACCTGAGTTTCCGACTCGATCGATACATTTCCCACTCGTCTAGTCAATTGCCGCAGAATCAAAGCCTGTCCTTCCTCTGTACGACCCTCCTGACGGCCCTCTGCTCGACCAACTTGTTGAGCCTCTTGAATCTTCTCAATATACAGTGCAGATAGTCTCATGGCTAAATTTCGCTCCTCTGGCTCGATACTTTGTTTCGACTCTAGTTCTAGTTTAAGCGATAAAAATAAATCTAAGGCATTACCTTTGTAAGGACTATTTGCTGGTAAATCGGCGACTTCACTAATCGCATTTTCCTGTACCGTTCCCTTCCCCATCAACCGAAACCACAACGTCTCAGGCGTGCGCGGTAACTGATGAATGACGATAATTCCTGTCTGGAAATGAGCGGGTAATAAATATACGCCCTGTCCCCAAGTTTCTAACTGATTTACCGCCCCAAATCCGGCTAAAGTCGCGGCTGCTAATGTCGGCGTGAGAATCCATAAGTGCGGTTTAACTTCAGCAACATCTGGCTGTTTGAGTCGTTTCCGTTCTCTGGTTAATTCTTGTTGAATCTCAAACAACTTAGCGATACACATCTGGATCTCTGCTACACCCACCGGATTGCGAAAAGGTTCAAAGATGGCGGGTTGAGTGATGCAGCGGGCGAGCAGACCGAGATTGTGGTCGCGGGGAAGAGGTTTAGAAGGCTGAAAATAAATATCTACGGCTTTGGCTTCTGGCTGCACGCCGCGTTCGATCTCTACACCACCAAAAGGCGTGAGGAGTAATTCAAATAAATTTTTGGCGAATTCGTCGTGGGGAAATTGAGACATATTCCACTACTGTTGCTCTGGTCAGTATACGCGATTACCGACCGTAGGCTACTAATCTAGAACCCCGACTTCTCGGAGAAGTCGGGGTTCTGCTGCACACCAATGATTGATCGTCACCAGTAGACTAAATGTCAAGAATTTTACATCTTGAAGAAAGATTAAGAACTGAACTAACTTTTATGGGAACTTTTGCTTCTCAAACAGGAACGCAGCTTTCTACGGAGCAAATTGTATCCATGATGACAGGACAAGGAAGCCTAGATCTTCAGGGTTATAGAATTTCTGTCAAGGTAGTAAACACACCAGAAATATATCAGAAATGTGTAGTTAATGGTGATTGTATTCCAGAGATCGAATTACCACGTTTAGGTTTTACTATCATCGCTACAAAAATGTAGTTTAGCAATCTTGCTGATTCCCAAAACACGATCTACCAAGAAACAATGACAAAAGTAAATAGATACTATTGCTGCGGCAACCCGTGGGTACCCTAAGATCTACGCTAATTACTAATACCTTCATACTGGTGCAAGATGTAAGTAAGAAGCTAGAATTGTCAAGTCAAAATCCCCGACTTCTTACAGAAATTGAGGATTTCGCGTGTAGATCTTAGCTAAGTTTACACAGCCGCGATCGCTCGAACTATGTCACTTTGGGTAATAATCCCGATCGGGTGGTGATTTTTATCTACCACTGGTAAACGGTGAATTTTTTTATCATGCATGATTCTGGCTGCTTCTGGGAGCGTGGTATCAGCATCAATTGAAACAACATGAGGAGTCATTACTTCCCCGACTGTTTGTCCTAAAGTTTTGTGTAAATTTCGATCGTATGTTGCTGGATTTTGAAAGAAAATTACACCACCCAAAAATATCATATATGGTGGTTCATCAAGGCCTTTTTCTCGCCACATCAGATCGGATTCAGAGAGTACACCTACTAATTTTCCGGTATCATTAACTACTGGTAAGCCGCTGATTTGACGATCGACTAAAAGCTGAACAGCTTCCGACAGAGGCATGGCAGGTATAACAGTCAGAACATCACGAGTCATCCAACTAGCAACAGTTTGGGACATGAGTTACCTCGTCGTTAAAGATAATTATTTAGATAATTCGATTGAAGCGATCGAATAATATCTTCGATATATTTATTATAGTTAATCGAATAATAATTACGCCAAAATATTATAATATCTTAATTACTATTTATGGCTAGAGATGATCGAACATCCCCAGCCATAAATAAGATTGAAATTAAGAGCCATAAAGCCTAAATTAGGCGGCGATAAACTTCATCGAGATGCCGTTCATACAGTAGCGCAATCCAGTTGGTTTAGGGCCATCTTCAAAGACATGTCCTAAATGTCCGCCGCAGCGACGACAATGGACTTCGGTACGGGTAGAAAATAACGATTTATCGACGGAAGTTTCGATCGCACCTGGAATCGGATCGTTGAAACTCGGCCATCCGGTGCCACTATTAAACTTTGTCTCGGAGACAAATAGTGGTAAATCGCAGCCAGCACAGACAAATTGACCTTTGCCATACTCTTTGTCTAAAATACTGGTGCCAGCCCGCTCGGTGCCATGTTTCCGCAAGACACTAAACTGCTCAGGTGTGAGGATTGCCTTCCACTCTTCGTCAGTTTTAGTAATTTCAAATTCGCCTTGTTTCTTCGCCATTGGGGGTGTTTTTGAGGATAAAAAATAAAGTCCGCTAGCCGCACCAATTGGTACTAGTGCCGCCGATAATAGAGTTCGTCTTTGCATCTTGTCAATAGCTCAAGATTACTCATATTTTAACAATTATCCAAGTGGTGCAGGATAAAATAGCCTAAAACTTAGATGCTAGGTAGTGTCCACTTACTGTACTTCGGTTGAAATGGTGTTACCCCCCCAACCCCCCCCTTATAAAGGAGGGGCTTTACTCCCTCCCCTTTATAAGGGGAGGGCTGGGGTGGGGTAAAGATCTACGCCGCAACTCAACAAACATATTCTTTACCTCACAAGATCCCATGCAATTCCCCGATTTAGACAAACTAACGCTTGCCCAACAAGTAGCCCAAATGGTGGTGGTGAGAGCTTCCAGCCATTTATTTGACCATCAAATCCAGTATCCTGAATTTGGGGAATGCGATCAAGCCACGCTCAAACATTGGATTAGCGATCTCGGTGTCGGGGGGGTGATTTTCTGGGGTGGGAATGCGGGTGAATTAAGCTTGCGAATCCAACAGTTGCAAGCCTGGGCGACTTATCCTCTGCTCATCGCCGCCGATATCGAGGAAGGGGTAGGGCAAAGATTTACTGGGGGTACCTGGTTTGCACCGCCAATGGCTTTAAATGCGATCGCTCAAACAGATTTACCAAAAGCGATCGAGTATGCTCGGAAAATGGGCGCGATTACGGCCCAGGAAGCTCTAGCCGTGGGGATAAATTGGATTTTGGCTCCAGTAGTCGATGTCAATAATAACCCCGCTAATCCGGTGATTAATATTCGATCGTTTGGCGAGACTCCTGAAATTGTCAGTCAGTTAGCCACTGCCTATATTCAAGGAGCAGCGGCATATCGGGTGTTAACTTGTGCTAAACACTTTCCTGGTCATGGGGATACGGGGGTAGATTCACACTGGGCATTGCCTGTAATTCCCCACGATCGAGCGCGATTGGAATCGATCGAGTTTCCCCCATTCCGATCGGCAATTAAGGCGGGGGTGGATAGTGTGATGAGTGCCCATTTACTAATTCCCGCGCTCGATCCAGAAATGCCTGCGACACTATCCCCACGGATTTTAACTGAGGAATTGCGGCATAATTTGGGTTTTGAGGGATTGATTAGTACTGATGCGTTGGTAATGGGGGCGATTGCCGATCGATATGGGGCAGATGATGCGCCTGTCATGGCTGTATCGGCTGGTTCGGACATTATTTTGATGCCTGTAGATCCAGCCATTGCGATTCAGGCTGTCTGTCATGCAGTAGAGTCGGGGCTAATTAGTGCCGAGCGGATTAAAGCCAGTGTGGGGCGAATTTGGCGATCGAAACAGAAGTTATTTCAGGAGTGGGATGGTGTGAGACTCACTCAGTCGCCAGTTAATAGTCAACCCGCAGCATTGATGACGCTCGCTCAACCAGCATCGAGGGCTGTTGCGGCTGGAATGCTACAAGACTCGATCGTCACACAGGGCACTTTGCCGTTAAAACCAGCGGCGTTTTTATTCGGGGGTTCTCCCCGAATAAAAAAACGACAAGACACTGCCGGAAAGAATATCATCGCCCTAGAAGAAATCCTCGATACTACCTTCCTCAGTCGTAGTACTCCAGCCATTACCATCCCCACCAAACTCGGCTATCAACTCCAATTAATTAACCGCCATAGCCCCACAATTACGATTGCGCCGGAAGAGTCAGTTATTCTGCAACTCTTTATTCGGACTAGTCCATTTTCTGGCGGACTGGGAATTACATCCGTGGCGAAAAAATTGCTCGAACAATTATTAGCTAATGGACAATTACAGGGATTAGTGATTTACGGTAGTCCTTATTTAATGGCAGATTTCGCGCCACTTTTACCGCCGGAAGTGCCTTGTGTTTTCTGTTATGGACAAATGGCGGCGGCTCAATCGATCGCGCTGGGCAAGTTATTTGGGAATTAAATTAGTACAATTAACCTGTAGGGGTACCCTTAATTGTGGCAGTAATAGTAACCCTTGAATGGGAGCGTAATCCCTAGAGAGCGGGCATGAAGCGGCGTTTTTATGGGGTTCCCCCAGAATAAAAAAACGACAAGACAGCACCACCCCTACAGTTTAGGGTAGGTTGGGTTTCATTCTTCAACCCAACGTCTCTAGAATATTGGCGCGTGAGTTGGGTTTTGCTTCGCGCAATCCAACCGACCATTTTTCGAGGTTTCTATCGTTTCTCCAAATATTGGCTATGCAGACTTGGAATTAAATATAATAATACCCAATGAACTAAAAATGTTAAGGCAAATAATAATAACTTAAAATATATGCCTGACCGATAATTGAATACAAGCAATCCATACAAGAACATAGTTATTAATGGAAAGCCTGAAGCACCTTTTTTGTTGCGGTTTCTTTGCAATGCAAGATAGCAAGAGAAAAGATCGATAGAAAAAGGTAATAGCAATCCAATTAATAGCCTATGTATCACAAAAGTCTATGTTTTTCTAGATTTAATTGCTAAATTCAACAAAGACATTAACCAAATAAATCCGCCTAAACCAGCTAGTACAAATAGATATAAAGACAAAGTTGGATAGGTTGAAGTTAGTAGAATAGCTAAGATCGAACTAAATCCAGTTAGGCAAAGGTACCCCAGATTATAAATCACTAAATAAACTCGTTTAATTAATCGATCGTTTCTTTGTGACTGTGCTAATATTTCGAGTTCGTTTTGCTCTAATCGTTGTTCTAATCGTTTAATTAATAGTTGATTAGCACTAGGTTGTGTTAGTTTATGTTTAAGATAACTAGTTGCTTGTTTGCCAAGTTTTCCGACGATATTACCGCGTTCGGCAATTGCGACACTTCGGATAAAAGGTTGCGCTGCGACGACTAAATTATAGTTTGGATCTAATGTACGGGCAATGCCATCGAGTGTAGATAAAGCTTTGAGAATAAAGCTCATTTCTGGTGACATCTGAAATGGTTGCTGGACAAAAAGTGTGGTGACTTCACTCTTGATTCGATTGAATTCTTTGATATCAACTGGTCGATCTGTAAAGCGTTCGAGCATGAATTCAATTACCCGTTTAATCGGTCGCATATCTTCAACCTGCTCGATCAATCCTAGCTCGATTAAGTTATTGGTAACAGCACTACCATCTTTCTTCATCACTGCCCAGAAAGTCTCAATCATTCGATCGGTAGAGATATGCTTTAACTCTGCCATCATCCCAAAATCATAGACGACTAGCTTGCCATCAGCCATAATTGCCATATTCCCAGGATGCGGATCGGCTTGAAAAAATCCATCTACTAATAGTTGTTTGAGATAACAACAGATTCCTAGTTGATTAATTTGTTTGGGATTGAAACCGCAAGCTTCTAAGGTGACTCGATCGTCGATTTTAATCCCTGGCAAATAACTCATTGTTAATACTTTGCCTGTCGTATATTTCCAGTAAATCTCTGGAGCAATGACTAGTTTATTCGCTTTGAAATTTGCTCGAAATCGATCGGCATTTTGACCCTCTTTGGTATAGTCTATTTCCTGAAATAGGAGAATAAAAAATTCTTGATAAATAGCTCTAAGTTCGATCGAGCGTTTTTTTGGTAATAATCGATCGATCCACCATAATAATTTCTCAATTACCTTGAAGTCGAGTTCAAATAATCGCTGTAAACCTGGACGCTGAACTTTAATCACAACGGATGTACCTGTCCGTAATTTAGCTCTATGTACTTGTCCTAAGCTAGCAGCCGCAATCGGAATTTGGTCAAATTCGGCAAATAATGTGTCAATGTTCGCGCCAAGTTCTGTTTCAATGATCTCAATGGCTGTTTCAACCCCAAAAGCAGGCACCCGATCTTGTAATTGACTGAGAGCTTCAGTATAAATCGGCGGGAAAAAGTCAACTCTTGTCGATAAAGATTGACCAATCTTAATGAAAGTCGGCCCTAAGCCGATTGCCGTATTAACGAACTTTTGAGCGCGACGACGATGATATCGCTCATTGTGGGTTGGTAAGACCACATCTCGCAGCAGAGCGAACCCCAGAGCCATTGCCGCTGTAAAGATATCAAACTGTCTAGCTTGAGGCGAATATTTAGCGCGTTGCCACCGAAATTTGAGGTCAGGTTGAATCTGACTGGTAGCGACAGCTAATTTGGGCAAGACTGGGGGTGTTGGCAGTCGCGCTCCGAATCTCCACATAGCGGATGGCTTTCTCAAGCTAATGACGTTCGAGGATGGTCGGAATGGTAACAGTAAAAGAGGTGTTGGAGATCGATTGTTCTACCGGATGACTCGTGACGGTAATGTTGCCCTGGACGTGTTCTACCATAGATTTAACTAGAGCTAAACCTAAGCCAGTACCAGCGATCGCCTGTTGAGTAGCACCTGTACCGCGACGAAACTTCTCAAATAGATTGGGGAGATCCTCGCTGGAAATTGGCTTACTCAGATTGGTAATCTGAAAGACGATCTGTTCTGGTTCAACAGTCAGCCAAACCTCCACCATTGTATGTGGAATCGCAAACTTACCCGCATTTACGAGTAATTCTTCCACAATATGCTTGAGACTATCAGCATCAGTTTCGATCTGCGGTGGTACCTGTGGCAGATGAAGTGATAGTTCCAGCGATTTGCTCTGTTGCCATCGATCGGCTACAAAAGTCGCCTGTTCGGAGATAAATTGATTGAGGGCAATCTGTTGGGGGCGAAATTCTAGTTGTCTGGATTCCAACTGTTGGAGCTTGAGCAGATCGTTAACTAGTTTGATTTCGCGTTGACACTGATCTTCCAAGATATCTAGATACTGCTCACGACGATCTGGATCGACATCTGCTTGGCGCAACATTTTGATCGCCAGAGACATGCTGGTTAGCGGTGTCCGTAACTCATGACTGATCGTATTAATAAACTCATCTTTAAGTTCGTTTGCTTGGCGCAAGTTCTCCATCCGTTTACGGCCAACATCATGTAACTTTGCCTGAAGTTGCAGACTAGTTTGGACTTGAGATGTACGGTTAGCAACAGCAGTACGAGCTTGTTTGAGAGCTTGTTTGTGGATT
Source organism: Chamaesiphon sp. GL140_3_metabinner_129_sub (assembly GCA_025358725.1). Taxonomy (GTDB): domain Bacteria; phylum Cyanobacteriota; class Cyanobacteriia; order Cyanobacteriales; family Chamaesiphonaceae; genus Chamaesiphon. The sequence goes on along the minus strand of JANYIT010000406.1, from coordinate 34,561 downwards.
CTAGCTAGCGCGATTTGATAAATCTGGCACTGGAGTAATTTTAATTCTACCGGATGCCAATGACGAGAGCGATCGTGTTGGAGTACCAACCAACCCCACACAGCCCCAGTGGGTTCACGATCGGGTAATGTAGATCCCATCAAGGGAATCATCGCAATACTGGGGAGGAGATCGGTTTGAAAAATCAGGCGATCGATCGATGTAATTTGCTCGTTACCATTGAAGATCGTGGGGTTGGGCGCATTAGCTAGTGCGGCTTGGCACAAGTAAGAATTTTCGAGCAGAAAGGATGCTGGTAATGATGGTAGATCGCCTGTGCGAACGTCGATCGTCGTCACCACCTGAACCTGAGTCCCAGCTTGCCCCGATCCATTGATATTGCTGTTCGGACTGACAATTGGTGGTTTAGCCGCTGCCGACTGTTGACGAGTTGTCTGTGCTGTAATGCCAGAATTAGCGATTTCTACTGTTGATTCAGTTGCCGCAGTCATTTCGATCGTCCGGGGGGACGGTTTTGACAAATCACTAGATTTGAGGGTCAAAATTAGTCCCCGCTTTAGTTTCAATGCTTCTACCATATCGGATACAGCAACTTCAAATAGCCGATCAATCGGCTGATTTTCGACAATTGCCTGAGTCAGATGATGGTGTAACTTGGGATAAATTTGGCAGATCTGAGCTTGAACACGAAGATCTTCTTCAATTAAGGCGGTGCCAACGTAGTCAGCAACAATCTGAAATATTAATTTTGTTTCGCGGTACCATTCCACCCCTTTGGTTGCCACGATCAAGCAGCCAGTTACCTGCTCTCGATCGCGAGTTTCTACCACCATTACCTGATAATCAGGGAGTAATGGCATTCTCCATTGAGTTGGAGTTGGTGCGGTGGGGATAGTGAAATGGGGTAATTCAGTTGAGATCACGCTAGTCCGATGGCTAACACAGGCACTCGCAGCAACACGCACGACACCTGGCGAGAGGTATTGCAGTACCCAGCAGCCATCTGCTGCGAAGTTGTTAGCTACTGATTGAGCTAAGAGAGCTAGCACTTCTCCTCGATCTTCACCAGCCGCGAGCGGTTGGACGATCTGGAGAATGCGTTGTCCGAAATAATCAATTTCGCGGGTATCCTGCATGAGTAATCTATCAGATGAGCAGCGGATGTAGATACTAAGTCTACTCACTTACTTATTGTGCCATACTGTTCGATCGCAGTTAATGGTCTAAGTGAGGAACTATCTACTTATACTAAGTATGCCCAAAAATAGCGGTATTGTTGGCTATTGATAATATTTTTTGGAGCTGCTGTGATGGGAGATGGGAGATGGGGGTTGGGAAATTTACCCATTACCCTAAAGATCCGCTTCTCTCAGCGTTTTGACCCATTTTAGACGTTTGGGGAAAATTGCCATCCGAGCGATCGCCAAGGGCATAATCACCAGCCAGTGGAGGATAAACAGAGAGCCGATCGCCGTCTGGGTAACGAGTGTTGCGATACCAACAGTTCGATCTGCTTGTTGATAGCTGCGTCTCAATCCCACCCAAGTTGCCCACAATGGCAGAGCGACACCGAGAGAAGCTGTCATTGGCAGCAAGAGCGGCGGATGTTTGAGCCAAAATGCCATCAGGAAGTCGGGAATACCTGCGGGTGGGAGTAGATATTGAATCATGAGGAACGAGATCAGATCGATCGTTTTTTTTGTCCCCATTCGATTGCTGGCGATTATTTCCCAGTAATCGAGATAGCGTTGAAATCCGCCCTCTGCCCAGCGATTTCGTTGGTGCCACAAGGCTTTGAGCGTAGTTACACCTTCTTCACCAACAGGTGGGTATGGCATTAATTCAATGTCCCACCCAGTTAAATTTAGCCGAATCGTCAGATCTAGATCGTCAGTGATCGTTGCTTCATTCCAACCATCACAACTAGCTAAGGCTGTACGCCGGACAAATTGACCGTTACCGCGCAGCTCTCCCATCCCGCCCCCATTTGAACGTTGCTGTTGCAGATAGGCATCCAACGCCATTTCTGCCCGCTGTCCGCGTGTGAGAAAATTGGTCTCACTATTGACGATCGATTTGCGGAGTTGGATCGCGCCGACGGTTGCGGTTTGGAAGTAGGCTAATACTTGATTGAGAACATCGGGAGTTACTTGAGCATCGGCATCAAAGACACCGATAATTTCGCCCTGCATCAGCGCAAGCACTTGATTGAGGGCACCAGATTTACCGCCAGTGTTTTGTTCGGTGCGGTGGAGTACCTGGAGTTGGGGGTATTGTTGGGCAAGATGATCTAAGATTTCTGGAGTCTGATCGGTACTATTATCATCGATCGCCCACACTTCATATCGATCGATCGGATAATTTAAACTACACAGGCTCTCGACTAAATTTGTAATCACTGCGGCTTCATTTTTGGCAGCAATCGCTAGGGAAATAAATGGATAAGTCTGGGGCGGAGTAAATATTGGCACTGAAGCTACTTTGGTGGTAACTAATCTCAGTGCCCGCCAGCAAAAGATACTAGTAATTCCCCAGGCGATGATGTAGCCCCAGCTAATCAGATGTAAAGCTGCAACTCCCAACCACAAGCCGCCCAGGATCGCCGCTGCTTTTAGTTGTCGATAACCCATCCCTGCTGACCAATCGATCGTCGGTCTAGTAGGATCTTCAACAGTCAGAGGTAAGCTGCGTTCGGTCATTTCGATTTGGCAAGGGGGGATACTTGCACATTTTACCCTGATGACGTGACACCCTCCTAAGATCTAGATCTGGTGGGTTTTATGCTTCAACCAAATTTACATCAGACCTATCGAAAAGACAATTTAATTAACAGATACGTAACCACAAAAATCGAACTAAGCAAGCCACCCACAATGCCGAAGGCACTGGAGTTATTCGTGGGTGAATTAAGCGATACACTAGGACTATCTTGAGCTGTATTGATAAAAGTTTCTCGATCGCGAATAATTGCTTGAGGTAATAGCTGAGTAGATGTCGTCCCAATATTATCCATCTTGCGGACAGCAGTTCCAATCGCTAGAAATTCAATCATCCCTCCGCCCAAATTATAAACGTAAGTTTTAACACCAACAACCCGATCGGCACCACTACTTCGAGCATCTTTTTCAATATATTTTAAAGCTTGCTCCCTAGCTTCGTAGATGAGCGAAGTCAATTCTGAGATTTCTCCTCTAGAAAAAGACTTAAAAGCGGAAGTAATATTGCCAACTAACCCAAGTGAATAAACAGAAGCCCCTAGTACTAACTGCACGGGCATATATCCCTGATTAATTAAATTCCAAGTCTCTTCCAATGTCAGATCGCTACTAAGCGGAGATTGACGATAAACATTCGGTAAATCCTGATGATATGCAGCAGTGCCAATCATTAACATTTCTTGCACTCCACCCAAAGGAAAAATCGAAGTATTGATACCCAGAACGGCATTGGCTCCGGCTTTTCTTGCCTCCGACTTAATTCTACTCAAAGCTAAATGTCGAGTCTGATTGAAAATATCTGAGAATTCTTTAATTTCACCTCTGGCTAAACTTTTCAAGCTGCCCAGAACACCCCCACCTAACCCAATTGAATAAGCAACATTACCAAATACAAATTGCTTTGGCTTAAATCCACAATCAATTAAGCAGTATAAAGACTGTCCATCACCGGACGAACTAAATTCTAATTGTTCGCCCATCTTTTCATCTCGATAGACACAAGATCCGATCGATAGAAATTCGACGTTACTACCATGAAATATCAATTCACTGGTAACTCCAGTAATACCCACACAACCCCGCTTGGTGGCATCTTTCACAATTCGATTGTAAGCACGATCTCTTCCTTCATGAATGATCCGAGTAATTGGCTCAACCTCACCGCCGATCAAAGTCTTAAACCCTGAAACAACACTACCAATTAGACCTAGAGAAATCACACTATTGCCGATCGCGATATCACCTGGGCTTAAATCTTGCTTTTCTAAGCAATAAATTTCATTCCCAGATAGTCCAGTAATAATAGCACCCATGATTGAATAGATAGAGATGTTATCTAAGAGTATTCCCATCAACAAAGATGAAACCACCAAAATTACATGCCTAAGCAGGTTTATTCAATTCATGATTTTTCTCGTTACGAATTCTAATGGTGGTTGAAGATAAAGAAGTGGCATCGTTCTTGGGTGGAAATAGTGGCGGTTGAGTGCTATTTCTGAGGCTATAACTAAACGCTAATAGTCGCAGCCACATGCGTGGAGACTTGGCTTCTAGCCAGGGTTGGATCTGGGTAGCCAAAGCTGGAATCCAACCAGCAAATAGGAAATTGACGATCGCATTTAGCCCAAACACGATATAACTACCCAACCACCGGAAAATATCTTTTGCACCAGCAATTTTCCAGATCCACCATAGTAAGGCGGGATTCTGTTTGGCAGCTTTGAGGGCAAGCCGATTGAAGGTAATCCAATCACTCCGATCTTTAATGAATGTATCGGCTACTTCTGGCGGTTCGTTAGCTAGCAATCCGAAAAAGGTATTTAGGGTTGCATTAATTCGCTCGGGGGGTAACGCCATCCCCGTCGGTACCATCATCCCTTTGGAAAATAGCCATGTCACGGCGACATTGCTCTGATAGGCACGAATGCGATTGAGTGCGTCGGTATCTAAGAGATCGTGTTTGAGGGCGGTATCTAGTAAGTGAGTTAGACGAGGAAGATTGCGAACTAGGGAACCAAATCCGGTGAAAATCAGGGGCGATTGGAGTGAGGCTGCATCACCGATCGCAATCAATCGATCGAATGCTACCACTCGATCGCTACTACTGACGGTAAAATGTCCAGGAATATAACCAAATGTTGGCTTCCGCCACACCAGTTTATCCATGTCGCAGCGACGATACTCTGGCAAAATCGTAAAGAAATCCTCATACATTTCTAGCAGTGAGCCAGGATTTTCGGGGTTTACCTGATGGTAGTGGAATAGATAGACAGTGATTTCTTCCCCCGCACCTGGAAATAATTCCCAGATTAATTGTCGTCCCCGCGAGATGTCCCCGTGAGTAAATAAAACATCCCCATATTGAGCATCCCACACCTCTGGCTCGAACCCAGAGGCGATCGCAGCCCCCACTGTCGGACAGACACTATCAAAAGCATGAACACCATTTAATTGCCATGCGATCGGTGAAGCTGTACCCATTGCATCTACCAGTAGCCTTCCTCGCGCAATCCGCGTTTCCCCTGTGGGCAAATGTTGGCTGGTAACGACCGTTTCTAGCCCCGAAACATCAGCGCGGCTAAATTCCGTCTCATCCCAGATTTCTCCACCTGCTTGGCGCAATTTGTCACCGCAGACGCGCAATAATGCCTCGGCATCCAGACAGATATTTAACACCGTGGGTGTAGACAATACTTTTGCCTTACAATTGGGCGGATTATAAGCATCAAAAAATTTACTAAATCCATCCACATATTCCCGCGCAATTACGCTTTCTATTTCCGCAGGGGTGAATAAATCTAAGTCTATCAACCGCTGTAATTCATCGCGAGAAATATTCCATTCCCGATTCATCCTGCCGAACGGCAAACGTTCCAGCAATAGCACTCGATAACCCAATCGTGCCATCACCGCCGCATGGATCACACCCAATGCGCCACCGATGTAAATTAGGTCATATTTAGATTGATTAGGTGTTGTTAAATGAGACGTATCATCGACGCGAAATAATACCTGTTTTGGTTGCTGGGGATTTTTGACACCTTCACGCCAACGTTTTTCCCACCAATATACCCGTTGAAGATCTGCTTCCCCATTGGGCATTTTTTGGAAGTATTTAACTGTCGTTGGATAGTAAGGCTCAAGTGCGGCAAAAATCGTCTGGTTACTAAGATCGATTTCTGGCGGTGCGGGATGTGTAGCGGGAAATTCTTGGCGAATTTTAGCTGTTAATTCTTTGACGATTTGACTTTCACCAGCGATCAATTTATCTGCCCAGCGAAAGACTTTCAGATAGGTGGTTCTCTGCAACGTCCACACAAATACCGATAATTCTGGGGTGGAAGTTGTGGCGTTATTTGGAAATTGCAATCTCAATCCATCAGGGGTGATAACTATTGTACCTACTGCTGGCTGCCATTTTGTCTGCAACCACGATCGAACTCGATCGATCTCTGGAGTAGGTATTTCGATATATAACAGCTCTTCCATCGTTGCGGGATTGTGTGGGGGAGTAGGGGTGTGGGGGTGTATAAGCAAGTCTATTAGACTTAGGGTGAGATGGTGTTACCCCCCAACCCCCCCCTTATAAAGGGGGGGCTTTGGCTCCCTCCCCTTTACAAGGGGAGGGCTGGGGTGGGGTAAAGATCTACGCAGCAATTCAAACAGACTTGCAGAGATCTAATATCGGTGGTGAGTCTAGAAATGTTGGGTTTGATTCTTCTACCCAACCTACCGTCACTGCTCAAAATTAGCCAATACCAGTTATTGTACTTAATAAACTCGATCGTTTAGCTCAAATCCCATGCATTTAATTTTGTATAGCAAGGTAGGCTGTCATTTGTGCGAAGGCTTGCAAGAGAAGTTAGAGCAAATTACTGAGCTGGATCTTCAGCTAGAAATCAGAGAAATTACGACTAATCCCGATTGGTTCGATCGATATCAATACGAAATCCCTGTATTATATTTACAAGTTGATGGGGTCGAACGACTTATTCCCCGCTTTTCACCCCGCGCTGGGGTATCCCATGTGCAGCAAATTTTACAGCAATTCTCAAGTGAAAACGGGTAAAAATTAAGTATTATAAATTCGCCCCACCATTCTCACCCCTGCGAGTGAGGTTGGGCGGGTTTAAACTAGATTGCTGGCTACGTTTTAGTTAGTAGGGTGTGTTAGGCGATAGCCGTAACGCACCATCCCACAAGTATCAACCCGCCCCCACAGATCCTATCTCTCTTATGAAACTACGCGAACTTCTGTCTCAGAGCCAAATTAGTTATTCCAGCAACCATCCAAATTTAGACTTAGAAGTAACAGGCTTAAAAACCAATTCCCACGCATGTACTGCGGGAGATTTATTCATCGGGATGCCCGGAACGCGAGTCGATGGGGGTGAATTTTGGCAAGGATCGATCGCTTCAGGCGCAATTGGAGCAATAATTTCACCCGCAGCCGCAGCCGTACATCCGGCTGATACCGCTAATTGTGTAGTGATCGCGGAAGACATGATCGCGGCTTGTGCAGCCCTCGCAGGGACTTTCTACAACCGTCCAGCTCATACACTCAAAATGGTCGGTGTTACTGGTACTAATGGTAAAACCACCACCACCCACATTATTGAATATTTACTCGCGCAAGCAGATATCTCGACAGCTTTAATTGGTACGCTCTACACCCGCTGGAAAGGCTATCAAAAAACAGCTACTCATACGACTCCATTTGCTGTCGATCTCCAGCAGCAATTAGCTCTAGCTCTAATGGCTGGAAGTCAGGTAGCACTGATGGAGGTTAGTTCTCATGCTCTGGATCAGGGGCGGGTAATGGGTTGTCCGTTTGAGGTGGGCGTATTTACCAATCTCACTCAGGATCACTTGGATTATCATGAGAATATGGAAAATTATTTCCAGGCGAAGGCGTTATTATTTAGCAATAAATACTTGACTGGACGCGCGATCGTCAATCTGGATGATGAGTATGGTAAAAAATTAATTAGTCAGATCCCCTCGGCACGAGTTTGGAGCTACAGTACTACTGATTCAGCGGCGGATCTGTGGACGAGTGAAGTGGAATACCAACAAACTGGAGTCAAAGGTCATCTTCATACACCTCACGGCGAAATTGCTTTCAATTCTCCCCTTGTTGGCGACTACAACCTCGAAAACCTCTTAGCGGCGGTGGGGACGAGTTTACATCTTGGCATGAGCTTAGAAGCGATCGTGGCAGCAATGGAGCAGTTTCCAGGTGTACCCGGACGGATGGAACGAGTCCAGATTTCACCCCAGCAAGATATCACCACGATCGTCGATTATGCCCATACGCCGGATAGCTTAGAAAGTCTACTTACTGCTGCACGTCCATTTATTCATGGTAAGGTGATTTGTGTATTCGGTTGTGGTGGCGATCGCGATCGCACCAAACGCCCCCAAATGGGTAAAATTGCGGCTGAGCTGGCGGATTTTGTGGTAGTAACATCCGACAATCCCCGCACGGAAGATCCCGCCCAAATCCTCAAAGATGTAGTGGCAGGGATTAACCGTACCGACGGCGTAAAAGTAATTGCCGATCGAGCTGAAGCCATTGCCCACGCCATTTCGATCGCGCAATCTGGCGATGGAGTCCTGATTGCTGGCAAAGGACACGAAGATTATCAAATCCTCGGTACCGAAAAAATCCATTTTGACGATCGTGAACAAGCTCGTGCTGCTCTGGGCAAGAGGTTTTAGGCTTTAGGCTTTAGGCTTTAGGGAAATGGGAGTTGGTAAATTTACCCATTACCCATTACCCATTACCCATTACCCATTACCCAACTTCCCCGTTGATGGAAAAAACTGCGCTTCCAGACTTAAACTTAGGTGAATTCAAAGATGAGCCGATCGCGCATTTGATGCAAGAGTTGTGTACACCATTAACTAATATTAAAACGGCACTCAAATTACTCGAATCTCCCGTGCTTAAACAAGCGCAACGACAAAGATACCTGGGACTAATTCGGGGTGAATGCGATCGCCAAAACTTATTAATTAGTGGTGTAACTAGACTGCTGGCAATCAATCGGACCCCAGATCCATCTGAAATAGTACCAATCCAACTCTCCCAAATTATTCCAGGGATTGTCAGCACCTATCAACCATTGGCCGAAGAAAAAGGGGTTAGATTGGGCTATACTGTTCCCGACAATTTACCCCCAATTATCTGTATTGAGACGTGGTTGCGGCAACTGGCGATCGATCTGTTGCACAATGGGATTAAATATACCCCTGATGGCGGGCAAGTTTTTGTACAAGCTTCTACACAAGGTGAATTTATTCAATTAGAGTTTCGAGATACAGGGATCGGAATTCCGCCAGCAGAAATTCCCAAGATTTTTAATCGATTTTATCGCGTCCGCAGTTTACCAAACGATCGTGGCGCAGGATTAGGTTTGACGGTTGTCCAAAATATCCTCGTGCGTTGTGGTGGCTCGATCTCAGTTACCAGTCAAGTCGGTGTTGGATCGAAGTTTCGAGTACTATTACCAACTAACTTAAAGCCTAAAGCCTAATTCAATCGTGCGTATACCTAAATTCAGATCAGTCTTAGTCAAAGTAATCAAAGTCCTGTTGATAGGCTGTGCGCTGATCTTTCTAGGCAGTATTTACGCTCATAAAATTGAACCAATTTGGTTTGAAGTCAAGCAAATCGAGATCAATTTACCTAAATTAGATCGAGCATTTGATGGTTATCGAATTGTCCAAATCACCGATCTCCACGCTGGTGATGGGACAGATCGATCCCAGTTAGAAAGAGTTGTCGAGGCTGTCAATGCCCAAAATCCAGATTTGGTAGTCATCACCGGAGATCATATCAGTCGATTACCCAGACAGCATATCGAATTATTAGATACGCTAGCCAAATTGCATCCACGCGATCGAACTATATCTGTATTAGGTAATCATGATGTCTACAACGATCCAACCCCCATCCGTACAGCTTTAAAGCAAGCAGGGATTACGCTCCTCGAAAATACCGTTTACACCCTGAACCGGAATAATGCAACATTACATATTGCTGGCGTTGGCGATGTTTTTGCTCAACAAGCCAGACTAGATCGTGTACTTGCCCAATTACCGCCGACTGGGGCGGCAATTATGCTCGCCCATGAGCCAGATTTTGCTGATGACACTGCGGCAACTGGACGATTTGGGCTACAGTTATCTGGACACTCTCACGGTGGACAGATCCGGATCCCTTTTTATAACGGATATCTACCCAATTACGCGATAAAATATCCCCTCGGACGCTATCAAGTTGGGAAGATGATTCAATATACTAACCGAGGGATTGGGATGATCAAAATCCACGCTCGATTTAACTGTCGTCCCGAAATTTCGGTGTTTAATTTAGTCGCAAGTTAGATGTTAGGCTTTAGGCTTTACTTTAAATGTTAGGCTTTAAATGTTAGGCTTGATTGCGTTTGCATCCTTACCAGTCAAAAGACTCTAAAGCTTCATCTTTAAATTTTCTAACACCTAACATCTAACACCTCATCCCTCACCCCTAATTCACATGGCATCTATTCGCGAGTTGCACCATCAGCTTGTCACCAAACAACGATCAGCAGTAGAAATCGCCACAGCAGCGATCGATCGTGTCGAGCAGCTCGAACCCAAACTTCGTAGTTTCCTCTGTACCACACCCACTCAAGCCCTCGAACAGGCAAGATTAGTAGATGCCAAAATTGCCGCAGGAGAGGAAATTGGACTCTTAGCTGGGATTCCGATCGCGCTCAAAGAGAATATGTGTACCCAGGGGATTGCGACTACCTGTGGTTCCAAGATCTTAGAAGGCTTTGTCCCACCCTACGAATCCACCGTCACCCAAAAGCTCAAAGATCTAGGCGCAGTATCCCTCGGTAAAACTAACCTCGACGAATTTGCGATGGGCAGTTCCACCGAAAATTCTGCTTATCAAGTCACCGCCAATCCCTGGGATTTAGAGCGCGTACCAGGCGGATCTTCCGGTGGTTCGGCTGCTGCGGTAGCGGGGTCAGAATGCGTTGTATCGCTCGGTTCTGACACTGGTGGCTCGATTCGTCAACCAGCTTCTTTTTGTGGTGTGGTGGGGCTAAAACCGACCTATGGATTGGTGTCTAGATTCGGATTGGTTGCTTATGCGTCTTCCTTGGATCAAATCGGCCCATTTGCGCGGACAGTTGAAGATGCTGCAATCTTATTAGAAGCGATCGTCGGTTACGATCCCAAAGATTCTACTAGTCTCAAAGTCGAGACTCCCAAATACTCCCAATTGCTCACCCCAGACTTACCCAAAGGTTTGAAAATCGGGATTATTACCGAAACTTTTGGTGAAGGTTTAGATCCCCAAGTCGCTGAATCAGTCCGCCAATCGATCAAGCATTTCCGATCGCTCGGTGCAGAAATTCAAGAAATTTCCTGTCCCCGTTTTCGCTATGGTTTACCTACTTATTACGTCATTGCTCCTTCCGAAGCATCGGCTAATTTAGCCCGTTATGATGGTGTAAAATATGGATTTCGGGCAGAGGCTGACAATCTGATGTCGATGTATACCAAGACTAGAGCCGCCGGATTTGGTGCGGAAGTCAAACGCCGAATTATGCTCGGTACTTACGCACTTTCGGCGGGTTATTACGACGCATATTATCTCAAGGCTCAAAAGGTACGGACGTTGATCAAACAAGATTTTGAAGCGGCTTTTAGTCAGGTAGATATTCTGATTACCCCAACTGCGCCGACGACTGCCTTTAAAGCTGGTGAAAAAACTGCCGATCCGTTGAGCATGTATCTTTCTGACTTGATGACGATTCCCGTTAACCTGGCTGGATTACCTGGAATTAGTATCCCCTGCGGTTTTGACGACAAAGGAATGCCGATCGGATTGCAACTAATTAGTAATGTACTGCGTGAAGATCTCTTGCTCCAAGTTGCCCATGTTTATGAGCAGTCTACTACCTGGCACACTCGATCGCCTCAACTATGATCTCGATCTATATCGATAGTGGTCAATATTTAAGTAAAATGAATATAAATCACTATCGATATAAGTGTAGACACTGAATATTAATCTCGATCGTGGCGAATATATTGTGGCAATTTGGACGTATATAGGAGCTGTTTAGCATCGGGCACGCTCGATCAATCTCAACCACGATCTCGATCTATATCGATGACGATCAATATCTAGATAAGCGAATATAGACCACTATCGATATACATATAAACGCCATAACATTATCTGAACTGTGATTAGAATGATTGAATGATGAACTTTGATGAACTGCTAGCCGACAATCATAATCTATCTATTAATCAGATAAATCATAGTTCAGATAGTATATTAGGCGCAGTCGATCACTTCACACACTCGTTGGTGTAGCCTCTGGAGCAAGAGAATCGACTTCAGCTAAGATCTCCAGATATATCGATACATGCAAATATAGAGTGTTATCAATATAAATGTAGACACTTAATCTCCCGATGATGACGGAGATATATATCGATCGATTCTCCGCAGGAGAGGCTACGCCAACGATCCAACTAACCTAGAACATCGCGAATGCACAGCAATTGTTCCTGGACAATTCGATAATAGATCCAAGTACCCCGTCGCTGCTTCGTCAATAAACCTGCCTCATACATCACCTTGAGGTGATGGCTCACTGTTGGCTGAGAAAGTCCTAAAGATTCTACCAATTCGCAGGCACAGACCTCCCCGCTCGGCTGGGCAGCGATTAAACTCAGCAACTGGAGCCGTGCTGGTTCGCCCAAGACTCGGAATAGAGCCGCTACACTAGCAGCTTCTGAACCAGTCAGGCGACCAGCCAATAGCGGTGGGCAACAAGCAATCGGCAAATTTAAAGATTTCATAAATTCTATATTGACATAAATCAATGTTGGTTGATAAAATATCGACATTCATCAATATCGACTTGCATCAATATAACTATGAAACGAGTAATGTTTGTTTGCAAAAAGAATTCAGCTCGATCTCAGATGGCTGAAGGTTTCGCGCAGCATTTAGGCACAGGCAAGATTGAAGTTACCAGTTCTGGTTTAGAGGCTAGTCAAGTACGTCCAGAAGCGATCGCCACGATGAAAGATGCTGGTATTGATATTACCAGTCAAACCTCGAAAGCTTTGAGCGAATTTAAAGCCGAAGATTTTGATGTGGTAATTTCGCTGTGTGGCTGTGGTGTGAATTTGCCACCAGCATGGGTGACACGCGAGGTATTTCAAGATTGGCAACTCGACGATCCTGCTGAACAACCCGAAATCTTTCCCAGAGTCCGAGAAGAAATTCGTGAACGAGTGACTAAATTAATTGAATCAGTTTAACTCAGGTAAATGGAGACGTTATATCCCCGACTGTCTCGCTAAACCGTCGGGAAACTAGGGCGGGCGCGAGCCGCTTCTTCGAGAAGTCGGGGATATGCACCAACAAATAATCTATGCCTAAATCGACTCATCCACCCAGAATATTATTTTTATACGGCTCACTCCGAGAACGTTCCTACAGTCGCCTAGTTGCCGAAGAAGCCGCCCGAATTATTCAAGAGTTTGGCGCAGAGGTAAAGTTTTTCGATCCGCGTGAATTGCCACTCTATGGTAGCGTGCCCGATACTCATCCAAAAGTACAAGAATTGCGCGAATTAAGCCTGTGGTCAGAAGGGCAAGTTTGGTCTAGTCCAGAAATGCACGGACAAATTACGGGCATTCTCAAAAATCAGATCGATTGGATTCCCCTGTCAATTGGAGCTGTCAGACCGACACAAGGTCGCACATTAGCTGTAATGCAGGTAAGTGGGGGTTCGCAGTCTTTTAATGCTGTCAACACCATGCGGCTGTTAGGGCGATGGATGCGGATGTTTACGATTCCCAATCAGTCATCGGTAGCCAAGGCTTATCAGGAGTTTCATGAAGATGGAACGATGAAAGATTCTGACTATCGAGATCGAGTCGTCGATGTGATGGAAGAATTGTACAAGTTTACGCTCTTATTGCGCGATCGAGTAGACGATTTGACCGATCAATATAGCGAACGCAAAGCCGCTGCCCGTGCCCTAGAAATTCAATCTCAACAGGTTTGATCATGACTCCTAATTCTGTGCCAATACCTCGGAAAAAGCTCTCATTTCTAGACCGATTCCTGACGCTGTGGATTTTTCTCGCAATGGCAATCGGCGTGGGAATTGGCTACTTCTTTCCATCTGTCGATGCAGTGATTAATCAATTTCAGGTTGGTACTACCAATATTCCGATCGCGATCGGTCTAATTTTGATGATGTATCCACCGTTGGCGAAAGTGCGTTATGAGGAACTAAACGATGTTTTTCGTAATGGTAATGTTTTGGCGATCTCTCTAGTTCAGAACTGGATTATTGGCCCAATTTTGATGTTTCTCCTGGCGATCGTCTTCTTACGAGACTATCCCGAATATATGGTGGGATTGATTCTGATTGGGTTAGCGCGGTGTATTGCGATGGTGGTGGTCTGGAGCGACCTCGCACGGGGAAATACTGAGTATACAGCCGGATTAGTGGCTTTTAATAGTATCTTTCAGGTGATTTTCTACAGTCCCTATGCCTGGTTCTTTTTGACTGTATTACCGCCCCTGTTTGGACTAAAGAGCAGTGTGGTAAATGTCAGCATTGCAGAAATTGCTCAGAGTGTGATGATTTATTTGGGCATTCCTTTTTTGGCAGGATTTTTCACGCGGTTTTTCTTGGTAAAGGCGAAGGGGAAACAGTGGTACCACGAAATATTTATCCCCAAAATTAGCCCAATTACCTTGATTGCCCTGTTACTGACGATCGTCATCATGTTCAGCTTAAAAGGAAATCTGATCGTCCAGATTCCCCTGGATGTGGTGAGAATTGCTGTCCCGATGATTATTTACTTCGTCGTGATGTTTTTGGTGAGTTTTTATATGGCGTGGCGAATTAAGACTGACTACTCTAGAGCCGCTAGTGTGGCATTTACCTCTGCGGGCAACAATTTTGAATTAGCGATTGCTGTCGCAATTGCCGTGTTTGGTATCAACTCTGGGGTGGCATTTGCCGCTGTCGTTGGCCCCCTAGTGGAAGTACCATTGTTAATTGGTCTGGTTAATGTCTCCTTCTGGCTACAGCGTCGATTCTTTACATTTTCAGAGACAGGTATTCGTTAGATTCACTAAGTTTCCAAGCCATTTTAACTGGGAAGAGTAATTTAATAGAAACCTAAAGCCTAAAACCTAACTCTGTACAAATCATATCTAACTTGAGATCCCAAGGCTCGAGCGGGAGTGTCTCCACATAGGCAAAATCAAAGACAATCCCGATCGTCGGAATCTTGCGCCACAATGGATCGGCGCGTAACCGATCGTAATAACCACCCCCATAGCCCAATCGATAACCACCCGCATCGATCGCCACCGCCGGAACCAAAATCAGATCGACATTATTTGGTTCTAGCTGAGGTAATTCTGGCGGGGGTTCTAAAATACCATAAGCTCCAATTACCAGCGGTTCAGAAGGCTGCCAGCAGTGCCACAGCAGATCTTTACCGACACAGCGAGGTAATCCCCATTGCTTGTTAGTATGAGTAAATAAATAGTCAAGACTCGGCTCTTGGTTACAGCTTTGATAGGCAAGAATTGTCTGCGCTCCCATAAATTGGGAACAGTTTGAGAGATGATGACAGATGAGATCGCTCTGAGATCGCCAGACTTCTACTGGCAACGCCTGTCGCTGTTGGCTAAATTGACGGCGCAAAGTATGCTTGTGCTGGTTCACGATCTCAATGCTCAACTATTCTATTTACCAATTATAATCAGCCAAATTGACCATGCCGATCGACTCAATTTTTAGCTAAAATTCAGGCATCAACCTCTCTATTATATATGTTATTTCTCAAGCCTCAAGGCAAGACTAATACTAGTGGATCTGCTCACAGCTATTTCAACAATTTATTTGCAAGTAAAAAGCGTGAATTAGTTAAGTTAGAACTCGATTTGATCGAGCAAGTTCAAGCTGATTGGCAGACTATCTTAGGGAGTACCGTTACCGATCGCCCTCAGGCCGAAAGTAGTATCAACGACTGTTATCGCTATGCTGGTCTAAATCTCCCCAATATTATTTGGGCAGATCATCCGCTGAATGTAATTAAAACTTTAATTAATCGTCCAGATCTCGTGGATGTCTCAGGCATTATCCTGAATGAAATTTGGCAAAGTGAGTTAAAGATTCAGCAATCGATCGATCCTAAATCTGCCGCGTATGTATTAAAACAGATCAATCCCAAACATATTATCAAAACACCAATTGGGATGCGTCAAATTGCCCCAATAACTGATAAATTGAACGAACTAGTCATGAGTGAGGTCAACGATTTTTACTACGATCTGACCGAACGGACTATTCCCACCCCACTCCAAGATTATCACATTGGCGATCTCGGCTATTTTGACTATTTCTTGCAGATCGGTCTGGATATCCCCCAGATCCAACCGGCGATCGATCTAGCCAAATCCTGCGGTTGGTGTTGGACGTTTGAAAGACTGGCGATCCTTACTCCCAAACCTTCAAAAGTAAAAATCGATCACCAGGGGAAGATTATCGGTATTATTTATAATGATATAAATATCTTGAGTAACTCCTAGTTATCAAAATATCGATTAACTTAATTAAAATTAATATGTCATTGTTTACCGATCGTCACACAGAATCAGCAGCAAGTGAATCTCTGACAAAATATCTAGCAAAAATGCCAAATAAATGTCGAAAGCTAGTTAAATTAGAAATAGATTTTATTCCCCAAATTCGCACAAAATGGGATGAAATTCTTGCAGATCGGACCACCGATCGCGATCGAGCAGAAAGTGCGATTGATGCTTGTTATAGCTATGCTGGTTTAGAGAAATCACGCATTTTGTGGACAGAAAATCCCCTAACTGCGATGACGATTCTGATCAATCGTCCAGATTTAGTCGATGTAGGGAGTAGGATTTTACAACAAATTTGGGATAGCTGTAATCAAGAAATCGAACGCCAAATTGAACCAGAATTTATTGATGTTGTTAAAGCTTATGCCAATCCTCGTGCTCAAATCATTGGCGAACAGCAAAATATTGCGTTCGATCCACTCGGAGATTTTTTAAACCAAGTTTCTATTTCCGAAATCCAACAGCGTTATCCCCAGATGGATCCATTATTGCTACCAGCCGCGATGCAAGATCATCGCATTGCTTATTTAAGTTATTTTGATTATTTTCACCAAATTGGCATCGACATGCCTCAAATCCAGCTTCTTGTCGATCTAGCACAATCTTGTGGTTGCTGCTGGGCATTTGAAAATATCACAATTCTCACTCCCAAACCATCTGCCACCGTATTTAGCGATCGGGGTGAATTACTCTCCCTCGTCTATGATGGAGTCAATATCCTCGACTAAATTTTGGTTCGTCAGCCCCCGACCCGTGGCATAATTAGAGAGGGAATAAACTCATCCCACTAGATTTACTCAAACTAGTAAACAGCGATCGATCGACAAACACGTAGCCAGAGATTTACGATCCCTGATGACGATTTTCGATTGCCGATAACTGAAATTGTAAATCCCCAATCACTGTCACAAGGATGTCGAGACTGTGCCCCTAATTACTACTGGTAAGCCATTTATCCGCGATCTAGAACAAGCTGGAGCATTAGGAGTATATGCCCCTCTAGAAGGTGGCTATGAAGGTCGATATCAACGGCGACTCCGTGCTACTGGATATGAGAGTATGCGCCTATCAGCAAGAGGTTTGGGCGATCTCAGTACCTATCTCACCGGAGTACATGGCGTACGCCCCGCCCACGTCGGCAAAAAAGAAATTCGGACTTATTATATCCCCCCCATGCTGGATACTTATCTTGCTCACCTACTACCCACATCGAAGGGCTTAGTATTGTGGTTGATCGATGGGCAGGTATTATCTAGTCAAGAATTAGCTTATCTAGCCGAGTTACCCAAAATTGATCCCAGAGTCAAAGTCATCGTTGAATTAGGTGGAGATCGACAGTTTAGCTGGGTACAACTAGCTTCCTTGAGCTAGACATCTAAAACTGGAACAACAAAATAATCATCGCCAATTCCTAATCTAGTCTTGTTGAAAACTCCGCAGTTACAATCTCAGCAATCTGAAGAACCAGGTTAAGATCGAGGGTTGAAATCCCCATTCAAGAAAAATCTAACGCCTAAAACCTAAAGCCGAATAAAGCATGAGCGCGATTACTCCCAGTCAAGTTAAATCCCAGATCGAAGCGGGTATCCCTGAAGCCATCGTCCAAATCACCGATTTGACAGGTGGCGGCGATCATTATCAAGCTGTAGTAGTGTCTACCCAATTTGAAGGTAAATCACTGATTCAACAACATCAATTGGTATATGGTGCTGTGAGCGAAGCGATGGCTAGTGGCGCAATTCATGCTCTCGCACTCAAAACTTATACCCCGGAGACATGGCAAGCCGCTAATTAAGCACCACACCTAACACCGATTCAGAATTGGTTCGAGTAAACTAAAGATATTCACCTGCAACTTTTAGTTAAAAATTATGACTACCCCAGCAACAGAAAAAATCGATAGTCTGATTAAAGAAAATAAAATTATGGTCTTCATGAAGGGCAATAAACTAATGCCCCAATGTGGATTTTCCAACCAAGTCGTACAGATTTTAAATATTCTGGGCGTACCCTATGAAACAGTAGATGTTTTAGCCGATCAAGATATTCGCCAAGGTGTGAAAGAACACTCTAATTGGCCAACAATTCCCCAAGTGTATATCAATGGTGAATTTGTTGGTGGTTCTGATGTAATGACCGAACTCTACCAAAAAGGTGAACTTCAACAAATGGTTGAAGTCGCTCTGGCTAGTTAAAAGTTAACTTAAGTTAGTAGGAGGGTGGAACTAACCACCCACCGGATTTTAGGCATTACTTACGTTATGGATACCTGTGCAAATCTAAATTAATCGATCGATGATTTAGTTGGTAGCTAGGATTTTCATACTGATGTAGCAACCGCTTTACCACCAGCGGAACTATGCTAATAACTTGCCACTAATTTAACGATAATCTGGTTCACGTTGAAGTTCGAGTAGTTCAAAATTGGAAGGATCGTAGATATAACGCATCACTTCCTCCTCAACTCGATTGATTTGATAAACTTCCAGAGCTTTGGTACTCCTCAACGCTGCTAAGTATCCATCAAGATATAACCGCAAATCGTCAAAACGGTAGCCTCGATGCCACATTTCAACTAAGGCATCAGTGATTTTTTGATAGTATCCGATCGTTTCGGTAGTTTGCAGCATGACTTAAAATCCCTCGACATACTAAGTAGGATATATTAAAATCGCCCGATTTGACATAAATATACTTTACTCTAAATATTTACGAACCTAAGGTGTTGAAATCACACATTTACGTAGTGTAGAGAAAGTAATTACGTTCACAGAGATCTGCAGTTGCTATTTTAGCTAGGTAGATAGAATTTAGACCGCTAGGTGATTGTCTTATGTTCCATCTTTGGGGATATTTTAATTATTCTACACGCTATTTTGACAAGAAGTAGTTGTAGCGACTATTTTCTCAAGGCGATTTGTTGTTTACTATTAAGTAAAAATCAAAAATTATATCCTGAATATATTCTGAAAAAGTGTGCAGATTCACATTATCGAAGGCAATCACAACTTACGATCGCTCTTAGCTTGGCATCTTCAGCAAGCTGGCTATCAGGTGCAACAATCATCAACATTAGCACAAGCTTATCAACGTTGTGAGCAAGAACTACCAACACTGGTAATTTTAGATTCAGATTTACCCGACGGAGAAGGGATCGAATTTTGTCAATTATATCCCCAGGCTAATTCTTTAATCTTGATGTTATCCGCACGAATTCGCGAAATCGATCTAGTCAGCGCACTTCAGGCTGGGGTTGATGACTATCTGAAGAAACCGTTTGGAATGCCCGAATTTTTGGCACGAGTGGCGGCATTGCTCCGGCGCAGTCGGGCAATGACGACAATTCCGACAGAGATGACTTATGGAGATTTACGCATCGATTTGGTGCGTCGTTGTATTTATCTAAGAGATAGATCGTTGGCGTTGGCAAAGCCTCTGCCTCAGCAGCAGCCGCTCGAAACGAGAATCGATCTTAGTCCCCAGGAGTTTAGTTTAATCTATGTTCTAGCGCAAGCTAATGGTCGTCCAGTTCATCGGAGCGAACTACTCAAACGCGCTTGGGATGTTGATATTGACAATCCTCGGACGGTAGATAGTCACGTCCTCTCACTCCGAAAAAAACTCGGACATCCAGATCCGAACGGCTTGCCGTCTGCGCCAGCAATCGAGACTGTCCGCAAGGTGGGATATCGGCTAAATTATTAGAATATCGGCTGAATTATTAGAATAGCGACAAAAATGTTAAGATATCTACACAATCGTTAACGATCGCGAGATAATACGAGTAAGTAAAATTCTTGGCAGTAGAAATGATTAATCGTCAAGCAGTATTAGAATATCTCAATAAGCATCCTAGCCATACTACCTGGCAAATGCGGTTACACTTTTTGCAAGCTACCCGTCAAGTTGATAGCCAATCATCAGTTTCGATTAGTTCGATCGCTAATCAGCTAAATTATATTCTCCGCGATCTTGAAGCGATCGGCACGATCACTCCACGCACAGAATCTTTGGCGCAGTCTCCAGATGGCTACCGGAGCGAATATAGTAGCAGTCAACAATCAAAAATCAGCACTCAGGAATAACAGCAAGTATCTAATTTCATCTGCTGGCTAATTGCAATTACGATCGACAACAAGCCAGAGTTGGAGCTACTTTTTAGTAGTCCAAACATTACTAAACATCATTAACATCGCACCGAGCGAAATGGCAATTGCTAGCCCACCAGCGATCACATTTTGCATTGATTCATCTACAACCATAAAGCTTTTCTCCAAAAAATAAGGTACACATTAAAACTCTTCAGAACTCCCAACTCCCATCTCCCAACTAATTCTCAGTTTGAGCTAAACGCCGAATATTCAACACATCACTTATCTGTTTGATTTGAGCAAAGCAGCGTTCTAATTGTAATTTATCACTAACCTCGATCGACAGATCGATGATTGCTGGTTTAGCATAGTGGGTAATCACGTTAGCCGATCGCACATTGATTTTATTATCGGTTAAACGGGAAAGTACATCCTTGAGTACGCCGACTCGATCGAGGACTTCTAACTGAATACTCACAGGATAAGTACGCGGCTTCTCTTTGGCGACTTGGGTATTCCAGCTTACAGGTAATAACCGATTTCCATCCATTTGTTCGATATTTACGCAGCCTTGACGGTGAATCGAAATCCCACTATTGCGCGTTACTAAACCGATAATCGGTTCACCGGGAATCGGGCTACAACAACCTGCTAAGTGATGTAATAAGCCCTCAATTCCCAAGATCGGGAAATCGCTATTTTGGGGAGAGTTTTGTTTTGGTGCTGTGGTTGGCGGTAGCTCCAGCGTGGGAGTTTCACGATCTTTCACCATCTCGCGCAGACGATTGACGACCATTTTCTGGGTGATTTCGCCATAACCCAAACCTGCGAGTAAATCCTCGACAGTGACGTAGTTACACCGCTGGGCGACTGCGAGCATCGGTTCCGATTTTAACAGAGCTTCTAGGCCACTTTTGCCCAGTTCTCGTTCGAGTAATTCTCGCCCTCTGGCAACATTTTCATCCCGATTCGATCGTTTATACCATTGGGTAATCCGGTTGCGTGCGCCAGGGCTGACGACGAAGTTCAGCCAATCGAGGCTAGGATGACTATTTTCACGGGTGATAATCTCGACGATATCGCCATTGAGGAGGGTACGAGAGAGGGGCACAATTCGATCGTTAACTTTGGCTCCGGCACAGTGATTGCCGACTTCGGTATGAATTCGGTAGGCAAAATCGATGGCGGTGGAACCTTGGCGGAGGGAGACAACTTCGCCTTTTGGTGTGAAGACATAGACATCACGTTCGAGGAGATGATCTTTGAGATGATCGTCAAATTCGATCGCATCTTTGACATCATTTTGCCATTCTAATAGTTGTCGCAACCAGGCAAATTTTTCATCAACTTCAGTGCGTCTAGTGATGGTTGTTTCTTTGCCTGCTTCTGGTTTAGCTATGTCTGATTTAGCGGCTTCTTTATATTTCCAATGCGCTGCAATTCCGTATTCAGCGACGTTGTGCATTTCTAGGGTGCGAATCTGGACTTCTAATGGTGTACCTGTGAATCCGACGACGGTGGTATGTAGCGACTGATAGCGGTTGTTTTTGGGCAAGCCAATATAATCTTTGAATCTACCTGGAATGGGTTTAAAGGCATCATGAATTTCTGCTAATGCTAGATAACACTCATGATTTGATTCGACAATAATTCTAATTGCGGTGAGATCGTAAATCTCGCTAAATTCTTTTTTCTGATACCGCATCTTCTGATAAATACTGTACAGATGTTTTGGTCTACCGCTGATATCTACATACTTAATATTAGCTCGATCGAGTCGATGGCGAATCATCTCTGTCACGTTGGCAATCCTTGCCTCTCTTGCCGTTCGCTTCTCGGCGACTAAATCTTGGATACGGCGATAATCTTCCGCTTCGATATATTTGAAGGATAAATCTTCTAATTCCCACTTAATTCTCCCCAAGCCTAATCTGTCGGCTAATGGGGCAAAAATATCGCGAGTTTCTTGGGAGATTGCTTGCTGTCGCTCGACGCGTAAATGATCGAGCGTTCGCATATTATGCAATCTATCTGCTAGCTTGACTACAATCACCCGAATGTCCTGCGCCATCGCGATAAACATCCGACGAAAATTCTCAGCTTGCTGCTCTTTCTTACTAGAAAATTCAAACTTAGAAAGCTTGGTTACACCTTCAACTAAATGCGCCGTCTCTTGACCAAATCTCGACTCAATTTCATCAATTGTGATATCGGTGTCTTCAACAATATCATGTAAAAATCCCGCCGCAATCATCGCCGCACCACCACCTAAATCTCGTAGCAATCCAGCAACCGCAACCGGATGACAAATGTATGGTTCGCCTGATTTCCGCTTTTGTTCGCCATGTAAATCGTAGGCAAATTGAAAGGCATTTTTAATCAACTGTCGTTGGCGTAGCCGCTCAGCAGGAGCATCGAGATCCATTGCTGGATCGGGATTTTGGTCTCCATCCAAACACTGTTGCAACCAGTCTGGAATATCGCAATTATATGTCAAATTACTACTGTCGGTAGCTGCGACAGGTGCAGTCATCTCAGCAGCATTTTTGACCTCGTTAGCAGGAATAGAGAGGGGAGTAGTCATGGCTGAAGAGATTAGGGTAGATACAATACCAAATGACTTTAAATACAAATAATCCGAGCAGATGTAGCGATCGATCAATAGAAGTGTAAGATTATTTACATCATAATTCTATTCTAACTAAGTTATCCATGTTGCCAACAGAACAGATTTTAATGTGGCAACAATTATTTACGCTCCTCTCAAATTTGCCGAATCACTCCATTCCTAGCCTGAAAGCTAGTCTCAATAACACGATTGAGTTTTTTGAAACTGAAATCCTCTCCCAAGATATCGATCGGCTACCAGCTCCCATCGCTGGTAAAATACGATCATATTTAACCGAAAGTCATCGGCTGTTGCGATTACTACCGATCGATCTAATGTTTATCGCCGCCGCTCGCAATCCCGCAACTGTCCAGCAACGCCGTCAAGCTTATCAAGCTAAACTAGATCTGTTGCTTCAATATTGCCAAGCCGTAATCAAAGCATAGCTTTCCACTTTCCACTTTCAACTTTCAACTAATAAAGATGGATTGTCCTAAATGTAGATCCGCGCTAGTCAATGGGATTCTCAGTGATATGCTGTTGACCAAGCATTGTCAACAATGTTCGGGTGAGTGGATTTCTGGACGTAACTATCAAAGCTGGAGATCCGAACGTGCAGATATTGCACCTAATCCCGATGTTTTAGCCCAAAACTATCATCTCCCATATACTCCTAGTCCATTGGATGCCAAAACAGCAGCTTGTCCTGACTGTGGCATGATGATGGCTAGAGGTAAAATAACCTTAAAGCAGCCATTTTATCTCGAACATTGTCTCACTTGCGGGGGAGTTTGGTGCGATCGAGGTGAATGGGAAATGCTGGAAAAATTAAAGCTCCACACGAATATCGCTCAGATTTTCTCAGGTGCTTGGCAAGCGCAAGTCCGTGCTAGTCATCTACATGAACTCGAACGTCAAGCGGTAATTGATAAGGTGGGGATCGAAATGGCACAGCGAGTTTTCGATCTAGCTGATATTCTTGCTCAACACCCCAATGCTGATTTTGCTGCGGCTTATCTAATGCAACGATGCAAGGGAGAGAAAGGATAGGGGAAGTTGAAAGTTGAAAGTTGAAAGTGTTGGAGTTAGGACACAAGTATCCTTCTTTCTTCCCAAACTCTCCACATTTCCCAAACTCCTCACATTTTCCAAACTCCTCACATTTTCCAAACTCTCCACATTTCCCTATGCCCCAGCCATTACTAAGTGTCCAAAATCTGTGGGTGACTTATCCCCAACCGGAATCGAGTCAACAAGTGACAAATGCGATCGAGGATGTCTCTTTTCAATTGGCTGCTGGCGAAAAGATTGGTTTTGTCGGTGAATCTGGATGTGGTAAATCCACCTTGGGCAAAGCAATTATGCGGTTATTGCCAGAGAATTCTCGGATCGAAGGCAAAATCTTGTTCGAGGGAAAATCGGTGCCGGAGATGGATGCTGAAACCATCCGCCGCTTTCGGGGTGAAGTTGTCGGATTGATCTTCCAAGATCCGATGACACGACTAGATCCGCTGATGACAATCGGCAATCACTGTCTAGAGACACTCCAAGCACACGAACCAAATCTAACCAAACCACAAGCAAAACAACGCGCCCTAGCCACCCTAGCAGCCGTCAAAATCCCCGCAGAGCGGTGGAACCAGTATCCCCATGAATTTAGCGGTGGAATGCGCCAGCGAGTGGCAATCGCGTTAGCTTTGTTACTCAATCCCAAGCTGATTATTGCCGATGAACCGACGACGAGCTTGGATGTGCGGGTGTCGGCAGAAATATTACGGGAATTGATGCGGCTGTGTGAAGAACGTCAGATGGGACTATTGTTGATTTCTCACGATCTTGCCACGATCGCGACCTATTGCGATCGCATCGTCGTGATGAATCAAGGAAGAAAGGAAGAGGAAGGAACTGTCGAACAGATTTTTGGCAATCCTCAGGCTGAATATACCCAAATCTTACTAAAATCAGCCTTACATATTCAGGCTAACGATCAAGTTGCGCACCTGACATCAGCCGCACTTTCACAGCAAAAACCGATCCTCACACTCGACGGGCTTCAGAAACATTACACGATCGAAACCAGCTTCCTGCAACGCCTATTTACCAACGCCAAGACAGAAATTATTAAAGCCGTTGATGATATCCAGCTCGAACTCTACGAAGGCGAAATCTTTGGATTAGTCGGCGAGTCTGGTTGTGGGAAAAGTACCCTCTCCCGCACAATTCTCCAACTGATTCCCGCCACTGGTGGCACAGTCACATTTTGTGGTGAAGAACTCACCCAATTATCTCCTGCTGAAATCCGCTCCAAGCGACGGGAAATGCAAATGATCTTCCAAGATCCAAGCGCGGCTCTCAACCCGATGATGACTATCGGCGAAAGTATCGCCGATCCTTTGAACATCCACGCAATTAACGCCACACCTGCGGAGACTAGAGCGCAAGTGCTAGCAATGCTAGAACGAGTGGGATTAACTCCAGCTTCAGAATATTACAACAGATATCCCAATCAACTATCCGGCGGGCAACAGCAACGGGTAGGCATTGCCCGCGCGCTGATTACCAAGCCCAAACTAGTGATTTGTGATGAACCAGTGAGCATGTTGGATGCTACCATTCAATCAGAAGTTTTAGACCTGATGCTCGAACTCAAGCGTGAAGACAATCTGACTTATCTATTTATTACTCACGATCTATGGTTGGCAAGATTCTTATGCGATCGCATCGCCGTGATGAATCAAGGCAAGATCGTGGAAATGGGTGACACTCAACAGATTTTTAGCAATCCTCAACAGCCATATACTCAAGAGCTACTTGCTGCGGCTCCACTATTGGCGAAACAAAGATAAGAGATTTTTGTTGAAGATCATATTTTTGACAGAAATTATCTGCCAATACATGTTACTATTGCTCGCGATATCGATTCTCGTTCCAAAATGCGCTGTGAACGAATAAATATTAACTGTCAATCGTTAATTAACAGTTAACAAAAAACTGAGTGTAAATTATGAATTTCTGGAACATCGGTGTAAGTATCGCCAGTATTGCGTCGCTGATCTTTCATCTCAGTGGCAAAGGTTCGGCTCTACGGCAATTTACACTACCTACTACGACTGCCTTAATAGGATTTACAATTGGGAGAAACAAGGCTGAAGCAGAACAGGTATCTAGTTTACTATTACAAGATCCACATTTGCTATTTATATTATTAGTGATGCTGTCATTGTTTGCGTTGACGATGTACCTAGTCGAATCAACTAAAGCAGAAGCTAAAATATCATTTATATTTTTGGTTTTCTTGGCAACTGTGGCGATACCTCAATTAATCAAAAGCTATCATGATATTGCCCCAATGGTTGCCACGCCAGACTATCTTGTTTTAGCCAGAGTCAAAGAAAGTGACGGCAATACAGATGATGCAATCAAGTATTTAAAAATATATAGCAAGCGAGTCGATCGAATCGAGTTGCAAAAACAAGTTAATGATCGAATCGAAAGTCTCCGCAAGCAACAATTCAAGCGAGAATCTACAGCTAAGATTAAACTAAAAGACAATTAGAAAGATGGATGGATGATTACAGACGATCCATTAATTTTAATACTAGAACAAACTCTTCTGAAAGCAGACTTAGGTGCTGAAAAGTTTTTTGCTGCTGAAAAGGAAGATCAAAAAATTGCTATTGAAATCAAAGACTTTGATACACCATCTGTTATTAGTGAACTAGAAAAAACAATGGGGCAACTTCAGCTTTATCAGTGGGCACTGGAAAATCAAGAGCCAGAACGCCAGTTGTTTTTAGCAGTTACCCAAACTATTTATCTCAAACATTTTCAAAAACCAATTTTCCAACTCGTAATTGATCGCAATAAAATTAACTTATTAGTCTACGAACCAGAACAAGAGGTGATTCTTCAATGGATAACTCACTAAGCTACGCAGATATCATCCAAAATACGCTCCAAGAGGCAACAAAATATCAGCCCCGAATCCAGTCAATTCAGCTTTATCCTGTATGCGATCGAGATTCTGGTCACTTTTTAATTCTTGCGACTGGATGGGATAAACAACGGTGGATTAATACGATTTTATTTCATGCTCACTTAGTCGTTGGGGATAGCCTGCCGTTAGGCGCAGCCTCTCTGAAAGAGAATCGAGAGGTGATTATTGAGGAGGATAATTTTGAGGAGGGACTAACTTCTGCATTGATTGCCGCAGGTATCGATGCCAAAAATATCCGTACCAGCATTGTCAAACAAAAGATCGCATCGAGCAATCACCGCGATCGATTCGATCTTGTTGATCGAAAATTGGCAAAAGGAAAGGGCAGCCCTACAGGTTAATTGTGTAGGGTTGCCCTTTATTTGTACCCAAAGATCTAGGCTATTACTTGCAACCGCCGTCTTAATAAATCCAACCCCTGAGCGGCTGACATCTGTCGAATCAACCCCCGCTCCTGTTGAATTCCCAACTGATACTCGATCGCTTCGACACTACCATCTGGGTGAGCAATCCCGATATAAACTAATCCGACAGGCTTGGTGGCGGTGCCGCCATCCGGTCCCGCAATTCCGGTAATGCTGACCCCCCAATCAGTGCCTAGCTTCGTTCTAACCCCTACAGCCATCTGACTGGCCACCACCGCGCTTACAGCCCCCGCTGCGGCTAAATCCTCGGCATTAATACCCAACAAATCGATTTTGATCCGATCGGCATAGGAAATGATGCCACCCACAAAATAACTAGAACTTCCAGGTGTATCCGTTAACATTTGGCCTAAGCCGCCGCCTGTGCAGGATTCAGCTACAGCTAGAGTTTGACCTTTAGCTACCAATAATTTACCGACGACACTGCCTAAGGTATCATCATCACTACCGAAATAATCTGTCCCAGCAATTTGTTTAATTTCGTGGGCAATTGGCTCGATGAGTAGCTCGGCTGCCGCTGCACTGGCGGCTTTAGCCGAAATTCGTAATCGGACTTGTCCCTTTCCGGCATAGGGCGCAACAGTTGGATTGGTAGAGTCAAACAGATGATTTACTTTCTCGGCGAGAGCTGATTCAGGAATGCCAAAAAAGCGGAGACTGCGACTATAAATCGGATCTTGTCCGTAACCTTGAGTTTTTAAAAATGGAACGGCTGTATCCCGCCACATCCGGTACATTTCTCGCGGGACACCAGGGAAAGTAAAGATCGTTAGTCCCTGCCGTGGCTGCCAGATCATGCCTGGGGCAGTACCGAGCGGATTGGGTAAAATCGCTGCGCCTTCGGGTTGGAGTGCCTGTTTACGGTTGCTGGCGGTCATCACTCGTCCGCGTTGGGCATATTTGCGCTCGATATCGGCGATCACTTCGGGATGCCCGATGAGGGGAATATTAAAATAACTGGAGATCGATTCTGTTGTGAGATCATCTGGAGTTGGCCCTAAACCACCAGTAAAAATCAAGATACTCGATCGACCACAAGCTGTCTCGATCGCTTGATGGACTCGATCGATATTATCGCCTACTACGGTTTGATAGAAGTGCGGTACGCCCAGTGCGGCTAGTTCTTTGGCTAGATATTGAGAGTTACTATTGAGAATATCACCGAGCAATAATTCGGTACCGACACAGATTACTTCAGCAGACATAGTTAACTAGAACCCATTTAATATCTTAAGTTTAGCTAAAGTTTAGCTAACGGAAAGACAAACGGCAGATCTGCACAGGGTAAATCAACAGTAAACCGACTGCCAACATCGATTTCGCTGCTGACACCTACTCTCCCACCATGCAACTCGACGATCTCCCTAACTAGGTTCAGCCCCAACCCTGTCCCCTGAACTTTGCGGCTGACAGCACTATCAATTTGGACAAAAGGCTTAAATAATCGATCGATATTTTCTGGGGCGATCCCAATCCCTGTATCACTTACCGCGATTTGAATCCAAGCGTTATTTCCCGCACTTTGATGTGTCACTTCCAAGCGAACATGACCATCTGCTGGGGTGAATTTGACAGCATTGGTAAGTAAGTTAATCAAAACTTGGCGAATCCGGCGTTCATCAATGGACAGATCGGGCAGATTGGGCGCGAGCTGCACTGCGATTTGAATCCGTTTTTTGACAGACAGTGGTTTGACAATTAATAAACTGGCATCGCAGAGCTGACCGATATTGGTAGGAGTGCAATATAGTTCTAGCATTCCAGCTTCTATTTTTGCCAAATCGAGACTATCGTCAATCAACGATAGCAGATGAGTCCCACTGCTGTGGATCACTTGGGTACAGCGGATTTGTTGCTCGTTGAGGGAGCCATATACTAGTTCTTCTAATCCCTCCGACATCCCCAAGATGGCGTTGAGCGGTGTGCGAAGTTCATGACTCATGTTGTTGACGAAAGTAGTCTTGGACTGATTAGCTGATTCGGCTAATTCTTTAGCAGCTTTTAGTTCGATGGTTCGTTCTGCAACTTTGTGCTCGAGAATTGTGAATGATGCTTGAAGTTCGGTATAAAGTCTCGCATTTTCGATGCTGATGGCGGCTTGAGCGACGAGTATTTGGAGTGTCTCAATTCGATCGTGAGTAAAGGCACCAGCCGTAACCTGATTCTCTAGATACAAGATGCCAATTAAATCACCTTTATTTAAAATCGGACTACATAGAACGCTTTTGGGTTGATGTTGCTGAAGATAAGCATCTCCAGCAAACTCAATTGATTGGTTCGGGCTGGAGAGGAGAATTGGCTCCCAAGTACGCTTTACCTTGTTTACCAGACTAATTGCCACATCAGTACTCAAATTGAAGGGAATTGGCGGTAATAACTGCGGCTGCTGATCCAATTTCACTCTAGCGACTACCTGCAAGTTTGTTGCTTCATTCAGGAGTAAAACACACTTATCTGCACCAGCATTGGTAATGATAATCTCCAACAGATTGGCGATTGTGCGATCGAGTTTAATCTCTCCAGAAATAGTTTGTGAAGCTTTGAGTAGGGTCGTAAAATCTAAAAATGTGGAGTTACGAGCCACCGAATTAGTCATGTCAGTTATTTCCACACCAGAGACAGCAACGGGATCTGAATTAAAGATCGACGTGAGCAGTTGAGGATAGAGTCTGACTAAATGTTCTACTTTCGCTGTTGCACCCCAACGACCATAACAATAATATGCCTCCAGCATGTAAACCCGCGCTATTTTTTCTTTGCCCCAGTGCAGATAAAATTTGGCGGCGAGTTCGTTTGCTAGTGCTTCTTCATGGATGAATTGATGTTCTTTAGCACCAGCAATTGCTCGATCGTAATATTCAAGCGCGGTGGCTCTGTTGCCCAGTACCCGTTGCTTTTCGGCTTCAATCAACTGCCATTTATGGAGATAATTCATCGGCGCATCTTGTGCCCATTTGTCGATCGTTGCTTGATGAATATCCACTTGGGAGAGGGTTTCAGCCTGCTCTGATCCTGACTGCTCCTCAAACAGGGCTAAATGCGCCAGAGCTGCGAAAAAATGGAATGTAGGAATAGTCACCATTCCGGCTACTCCCAGTAAATATGGCTGTGCTTGGGCTGTGTAATCTACGGCAGCTTGATAATTCTCAAACAAATAGGCAAGTATCTGTTTATAGCCATACACAGCAGCGATTGCACTGAATTCATTGTTCTGCTGGTGTTTGGAAAGTCTAATTGTTTCATCGTAGGCAGTTCCAATCAGGCAATCTGGCTGACTCACGCCTTCGATCAAGTTCTGCGCCACTTGACGCTTGACATCCAAAAAAGTCTGAGCCGAATATTGTTTCACCTTCGCTAAGGCAATACTATAGTCTGATATTTCCAGATTCCAAGTTTTTAGCTCCACCCCAGTGAGAAATGCTGACTCAAAGTAAATAGCAATGCTATAGCCAGCACTGAGAAAGTCCCCAGCTTCCATGAAAGTTGTATAGCAATTTTTTAATGTCGGCAGACAGGAGCGAATAGCTTCTCGGCGATGCTGAATCCAGGCCGCAAATAGAAATAAAGCTGTGTTATTAAATTCTGTTACCTTAAGTCGATCTAGTAAATTGATTGCCAATTTACCAAAACCAAAACCAGTTTCCACCTCATCAAAAAAGGCACTCAGTACCATCCCGTGATAAACATATCCGGCTAGTGATGCAGGCGCATTTCCAAAATCAACAGATAAACTCACCATCGTCGCACTCAGGATTGGCAACAAACCAGGCATCCCCAGGACAATCGTTTTACCTAAATCTGCTAATAGTTTAATAGTTGCCTGTGCTTGAGGATCGCTCATCACTGGCAGATCCAGCAGATCTTCAATTTGCTTACCTTGGAGTTGACTAGCAACAGTCTGTAATGCTCTACCAATATTGGCTTCGTCAGGTGTCGTGGGGAATTCACGCCCTAATTGGGCTAATGCATCTCTACCGACAGAGATCGCCTCGATCATCTTGCCATTAGCTGTCAGTGCGGCGATTTGGATTCTGTAAATCTCAACTTTGTCCAAAATCGTCTGAGCCGATCTCAAGACGACGATCGCGATTTGTTCCATGTCCTCGAAATCGCTATGCAAATAGGCAGCTTCAGCAGCAGCAACATAGAGATCTAAAGTCAACTGATACTGGGTTTCCCAACAGGTGTCGGCGAGAAATTCGATCCCTGTTTGTAAATAAATATTTGCCGCAGCATAGGCAGTAGAATTTCTGGCTTTTTTACCCGCACTGAGGTTAAGTTTGGCTAAAAAGGCTCGATGGTTTGGTTGAGTAATTAATGATTTCGCGACATTCAAATGTCCAACAATATCAAACAGCTTTTCTGCTCTAACAATCTCTGAGGAATTTTGATGGAGTAACTTACCAATTTTGAAATGAGTTGATTGTTTGTGGTGT
This sequence comes from Chamaesiphon sp. GL140_3_metabinner_129_sub, assembly GCA_025358725.1. GTDB lineage: Bacteria > Cyanobacteriota > Cyanobacteriia > Cyanobacteriales > Chamaesiphonaceae > Chamaesiphon. The sequence continues at coordinate 2,573 of JANYIT010000406.1, read as the reverse complement.
TCAGGAATCAGCGAGTAAGCTGCTTGTTGAACGCGATCGTGTAGAAAGCGATAAACTGGATTAGCTTCTATCTTTGATCCCAATTGGCGATCGGATCGGGTGAAAAATTTGTATACATCTGTTGTTGGTATCAGTAGATTTTCTTGCAATCCACTCCACAAGGCTGCCGCCGTATCTGCTGGAGATCGCTCCAACACGATCGCTAAAGTATTGAGATCAAATTGTGACCCGATACAGGCGGCTAAAGCGATTACCGATTGAGTTTCAGTTGGCAGTTTTTGCAATTGTAACGCCATAAACTCTACGACATCATCGGTGATTGCCAAAGCTCTAATTTGGGCAAGATCGCAACTCCACCCGCCGACAGTTCGATGCTCGCCGATCCGATCGAAAGTAATCAGTCCATCTTCATATAATACCTTGAGGAATTGGGTCGCAAAAAAGGGATTACCTTTTGTTTTGAGTTCTACCAATTCAGCGAGAGGTTGAGCAATGATTAGATCGCAATTTAACGTATCTGCCACCAACTGATTCAAATTCTCTTGATTCAGGGATTTTAGGGTAATAGTATTGACAGTTATCCCAGCTTTTTCGATCTGATCGATCGCTAAAATTGATGGATGAATTGGCGAGACTTCGTTATCTCGATAAGCTCCTAATACCAGCAAATATCCCGCATCCTGCATCAACAATTGCAGTAAATTCAACGATGCTAAATCTGCCCACTGCAAATCATCTAAAAACAACACCAGCGGATGTGCTGCGGTCGTAAACAATCGCACAAACTTCTGGATCAGTAGATTGAATCTCTGCTGAGCAGCACTACCAGACAATTCTGGAGCTGGCTGTTGCTGCCCAATAATGCGTTCTAGTTCGGGAATGACATCAATCAATACCTGCCCATTTTCACCTACAGCCGTAAGAATCTCGGTTTTCCAGATGTGGAGTTGCGAATCTGATTCAGAAAGCAATTGCCCCATCAAATCACGGAAGGCTTGCACAAAAGCTGAAAACGGAATATTGCGCTGAAATTGGTCATACTTACCTTTGATAAAGTAGCCCCGTTGCCGCACAATTGGTTTATGAATTTCTCGGATTACAACAGTTTTACCAATCCCCGAATAACCAGCCACCAGCATGATTTCAGTGATGCCCTTGCTGACTCGTTCAAAGGCATTGAGTAGGGTCGCAACTTCTGGCTCTCGACCATACAGTTTTTCGGGGATCAGAAAACGATCGCACGGATCTTGCTCTCCCAAACTAAATAAGCCGATCTGTCCCGTCGCTTGCAACTGAGCTAGACAAATTTCGAGATCGTGCTTCAACCCCAAAGCATTTTGATAGCGATCTTCAGCATTTTTCGCCATCAACTTACTGACAATCTGCGAGAGCATCAGCGGAATATTGGGGTTGAGATGCCGGACTGGAACTGGCTGCTTGGCAAGATGACAATGTACCAATTCCATCGGATCATCGGAAATAAACGGTAATTGTCCAGTCAATAATTCATAGCAAGTCACACCCAGAGCATAAAAATCACTGCGGTAGTCAATGCCCCGATTCATCCGTCCCGTTTGCTCAGGCGCAATATATGCCAGTGTCCCTTCCAACATATTGGCATTTTTGATTTCTTGGGTTTCTTTCGGCAATCGCGAAGAAATACTGAAATCAATCAGTTTGATTTGCTGTGTCTCTGGGTTAATAATGATGTTCGCAGGTTTGATATCTTTGTGAATCACCCGATGACGATACAATCCTTCCAGTGCTTCGGCAATTTGAATGGCAATCTGGAGAAAAGTAGCTAATGTTTGGGGATTCGTTCCTAAAGCTCCCACTTGATCTAAGTAAGATTTTAATGAAATACTACCGCAATCCTCTGAGATTAGTGCATAGGAGTTTTGGTAGGTTTCTAGTGCCAGAGTTTTGATGACATTGGGCAGGTCTAAATCTTTACTAATGTCGTACTGATGGCAAAATTGCATCAGTTCCTTGACGCTGGGAAATGGATTCCGGAGCACCTTGATCGTGACTGGATCTCCTTGGCGTAGCCGCTCTGTGGGCAAAGCCTCTGCCTTACCAGCCGGAGCATCTTGCTCTCTGATTCCCCGATAGATTAAGGTTCGAGTACCTGTATAAATTTCTGCTCCGATTCTATACCCTGGTACGCACACGATCTTATTCATTTCCCAGTCCTCAATGTGCAAGTAGATCGAAGACGGCTAGGAGTTAAATTTTAATGCAAAGGATCTAAAACGCTGTTTAATAAAGCTTTTAGCGATTAAAAATTAAGGTTACTAGCTGCTTTGATACATATCCTATAGTTTGCCCATCAGAGTAGCTGTAATCTAGATCAACTGTAAATATTTTTGAATTATCTTGGATTTTGGATGTTAGCGGCTGTTTGAAAAGTCAGTTTTTCTGACCTCAAAACCCTTGTTAGACGACAATGAGGTTGGCGGGTGATGACACCCGTATTGTCGGATCGCACACAAAGTAGAGACAGAAAAACAAGAGCTTGAGTAGCCAAAAAGAAAGACACTAGAAAATCTCCCCAGGAAGAGAGAAAGTCAAGT
>JANYIT010000401.1 GCA_025358725.1 Chamaesiphon sp. GL140_3_metabinner_129_sub | reverse complement strand
CATCCGCCGTTGGCTAAATCTCTACCATCAATTGCTGGAATGGGGATACAAACCTCGCTTAATGTGGTCGGGACAAGATATCGATGAGTTGGAGGATCTAAGCCTTAACCGTAAAATTGACTTAGACGAACTCGAACAATTGTCTGGTGGTAAGTTACCGCCCTCACCCCCACCGATTGTTCCCCTAGCACGGAAACTCTATCAAAAATCTAAACACTTCACCCCCAATCAAACCCAGTGCAATCGCTTTCTCAAGTGGGAGATACCTGAGACAGGGCTAGAAAACACTCTCGTTGGCATCAAATCTGCACTTGGGACGGGCAAAACGGAAGTTCTCAAAGCCTTGGGTGCTTGGGCGAGAAAACGGGGCTTAGAATTGATTTTCATCGGGTATCGGAATAACTTACTGCGGCAAACTTGCGATCGCATCCCCGATCTCTATCACATCGGCGATGAAGATAAAGTCTTTTTAGACTCCGACTATCACAAAGCCATCTGTCACCACTCAGCGGGGCTAATCGACCCCTCTGGAATGGCAAATAAGATTGTCATCCTGGACGAATGCGTCTCTGACTTGAGCGATATGCTCACCAGCAAGCTCACTGCCGGACGGCGCAAGGATGGCACTGATTCGCGCCAGGTGAGATTAGCGCACATTGAGGAGCTGATCGAACACAGTTATGGTGTCGTCGCTCTAGATGCTTACTTGAGCGATACCGAGCTGGATTTTCTGCGGAAGTTGAGAGGGTTCGATTTCGTCCACAAGATCGAAAACACCTTCCGCAACCAGATGAACGTGCGGATGGTGAACCAAAAATCCACCGTCACCCGCGCTATTCTCGACGACGCGCTAGCTGGAGCGAATCTGTTAGTTACCGCTACCAGTCAGAAGCATTGCGAAAACCTCGAAAAATCTCTGATCCGGATTGGCATTCCCGAAACTAATATTTGTCGGATCGATGGTACGACAGACCGTGATGATACCACCTTGCTCTTCTTTCGCAATCCCAAAGCTTATCTAGAGGAACATCGTCCCCAAGTCGTCATCCTCTCACCCACGGCTGAGAGTGGCATCAGTATCGATTTAGCTGGATATTTCACGACTCACTATCATTTCCATCTGGGCAATCTAGGGATTCTCTCCGGCTTACAATTCTTGGGCAGATATCGGGACTTTAGCGCACCCCGCGTTATTTATTGCGAGAGACAAGGACGGATTAGCGATGGTAACTCTAGCTCATTTAGCAAATGGGTGAAGGATGAATTCGATCGCCAGGTGCATGAAGATATGGATCTGGTGTTTATGCTGCTGGATAAAGGGGCGGCAGATGAGGCGATGAAGATCCTCACTAGCTATGCCAATAAAGAAGATATTTGGCTCAAACTCGCCCACCAATACAAAGCCAATCTCAATGAGGAGATGAAGCATCTGCGCGAGCTGTTTGTCGAGGCAATGGTGGCTGATGGTTATACGGTATCGATCGATCCCGAAGATGTCGATGGTTGCGACGATACTGACGATTTGATGGGTAGAGTGGAAGTCGAACGACGGGTAGTGCAGTCGCGGCGGATTTATGATGCGCCCGATATTACCAGACTCGAATATGAGGCAATTAGAAATAATCCCAGTGCGAATGAGTTAGACAGGGTATTGGCGAATAAATATTACCTCACTCAACAACAGTTACCAGGGATTATGGAGACTGAGAGTTACTGCGCGGAACTGATCCAGATGTTGAAATACAATCATCCGGCATTAGTCAAGCAGCTCGAAACTTATCATTACCTGCTTCATCCCGAACAGGCCGAAATCCACCATCTCGCGGCTTGGCTACCCGTTGCTGAAACTGGTTCTGTCTGGCTACCAGACCAGCTCAGTCGTTCCTCTTTGGCATTGGTGAAGGTGGGACGGGAATTGGGGCTGACAGACCTGATTGAGCGGCGCACGCCCTGCGGGTCTCCCGCCGAAATAAGCGGATGGAATCGCGCTGAGGCTCCCTCAGCGTGCGTTCCACCAAGCAGTCCGACAAGACAGACGATTTTCAGTGGGCAACAGATTGGGTTAATTATCGATCGAGTTATTAGCTCTAAACGCTATCAGTCATCCCTAAAAATTAACATCAATCCCGATAAGCAGCCCAACCCGATTAAGTTATTTCGCCGCATTCTCAAGATATTTGGACTTAAATTGGTCAAACTGGGAGATGACCAGTTCAAATTAGATGCTGTGACAGATTCGATCTTGGCTTTTAAAGGTGCGCCCAAGTACGACCTTTTGACTCCTGAGTTAAGCCAAAAGGTCGTTGGACTTGCTGGTAAACAGCTCCACAAGGAGGATATCGAGGTTGAAACGCTGGGAATGGAGATGGAAGCATTAGGAATGCAGGACGGACGCGGACGGATGCGGCTAGTTGCGGGGAGTGCCCGTTATTTGGGGTTGTCGGTTGTCACCCATCGTCACCGTACTCTAGATTCTCAAGGTAAGAAGGTAGTAGCGCGGACTTATAGTTTTGAGGCGACTGAAGATCCGATTTCTGGAGGGATTAAGAACAGTCAGATTTATCCTGGTACTCAACCCGTCCATGTGAAACACATTTATGAGTGTATTACAAAACGATTAGAGCAGTTGGCGATCGATAGAACCGTTCGAGTGCGGGATTGGCAAAACCTGCAAACCTCTATTCCAGAGGAGTTATTACCGACGATCCACATTGATGATTTTGCCAGTATTAAAATAATTAACTTGCCAGAAGGTCGATCGGGATCGGCTGAATTTAGCTTGGAGAATCTCCGATCTGTAGCACAAACGCTCTTACACATCGGTCAGATTGAGATGCCGGAGTTAGAAAGTTGTTTGAATGAGTATTTGGCGGTGACTAATCCTGAAGTCGCTCGAATTGCGCTGGGTATGGTTGAGAGTAAGTATCCACAAGTGTTCGACCTGCTAAGGCAGTGCTTCGCTATCGATTAATCCACTTTTCCAGCTAAATAGCTCAAGTCGATCGGCGATCGAAATCTGCATACTGGATGGGTTAAATCTAGTAGAGATAGTTTTCGATCGAGATGGATGATTGGCAAGACATTGAAGACGATGACTACTCAACGATAGCAACGCCACCAAGTAGTTCGCTTTGCAAAGATCTACACAGAGAACCCTCGCTTAACGATCTGCTCCGCCAGGAGCAACAGCAGCTCACCAACCGAGTGACCCAATATCAAATGGTGGCTGAAGATCCAGTCCATGAGGTATTGACGATGACTCAGAACATCGCCTCACTCGTGGGTCAAATCTCCAAAAACATTCCCGATCTAGTCAACGATGTGATGCTGGCTAGTACTGAAGATATCGAGCAGCGAGTAGTCTTAGCGGTACGACAGAACAGTAAAGTCGTCGATCTGTTACCGTTGACCGCTCAAATAACCGCAACTAGTGAGGCTCAGTCCGAAAAAATTGCCCAACTGACGGTGCAAACTGAAAATTTCCGCCATCTCATCCGTAAACCCCAACGGATTCCCCAACTTTTCTACGCGAGTACGGCAATTGTGGGGTTTGTGACGATCGCTGCTGCTGGATTTACCTGGAAATCGACGAGCGAACGCTTAAATTTGATGAACGAACGTTTGGCTGTAGTTGATTGGGCGAATTCCCCAGATGGGAAATTGGCAAAGACGATCGTGACCGTAAATAAAGGACGACTCAATCAGCAGTGCCTCCAGTCTGCCAGCACTTTAAAGACTAAGGTACTCATTAATGGGATCGATCGTCAGAAGATCTGTCTGGTTGCTATTCCTTAAATAATTAGATCGACATAATTACTGAATTAATAGTCGATCGTTACTATAAAATTTGAGCAATTTGTCTAAGTTCATATTAGTCTTTGATGAGTTAAATTCGATTCTACATAGTAGAACTAATTGAGATATGACAATGACTAAATACAAAAAATTTACAGAAAAACTAAATGTAGTAGATCGAATCTATTATTCTCGATCGGTTGACTTTTGGTTGATTACAGCTAACTTAGTTGTCGTTGCTAATTGGTTTCTACATCCTGAGAGTCTAAGTGCGATTGGATTGATGGTCGCAGGTTTAGGTTTAGCTATCGTTACAACCATTGCTACCAACCGCAGAGCGCAACAGATATTGAAAGAATTTAGTCGCGATCGTCAGCGTACTGGTTTGCTGACGTTAGTTCTGAGTGTAGTAGTTGCTATTACTGTTTTTAACTATGCAACAGATCCCAGTCAAGCATTGGTTTTAAATAATGATGGAATAGATAAGCTAAAAACCATTGTTGGCAACAGTACTGCATCTAATGGAATTATTGATAATTTTACCTCAATCCTTAGAGCATTATTCTTTATCGGATTTTTTATAGCACTTTATAGTGCTTATGAAACTTATATCGATCGAAAAGAATTAGGCGATATTGTCAAAGCACCATTAGTTTTATTGCTAGTCATTGGTTTAATCGACGGAGCAGCTAAGGTCTTCTTTGCTTAGAATTCGATCGCTCCGATCGGTTTGTGATTAAGTAATAATTTTGTTTCTGTGATATCGAACTTATCTGAGCGATTAAAATATGCCTATTCGTGTCAATCGTGTTTTAAGTAAAAAGCAGAATATTGCGGGAATTCCGGCTGAGATTTTCTTGCCGATGATTATTTTTGATGTGGTAGCTGGCATAGTTTTTTGGATATTTTTTAGTGCGCCATTTTTACCCGTGGTTTTCATTTGTCTCACTATTAATATTGTCTGGGCAATTTTAGTTTCTAGAGGTACCTGGAGATTTTTGGGTACTTTTTATCATCCGCCGCGTTACTACCGCCAAAATATTCGCTACACACCATTCCTCGACGAGTTAATGAACGATGACCGCTCTTATAAGAAGACCAAGAAAAGAACGTTTGCTACCAGGAAAACCAAAAGAAGCAACCGTCGCTCTTGAAGCTCAATTCGACCTAGTTTGTCACGTTGAGTTTGCTGCTGACGGTCGAAATTTTGGCGCGTATTTACTGCGGTTGGGTGAGAAATATCGATTGACCTTTGGCTTTGACTGCGATGGGATTCATCCCAATTTACCCGATGCTCAACTCGAATCGATTTACGATCTCACTTCTAATGGTTTCAAAAGCCTGCCAGAAAATGAGCTATTGACCATTCACATGCGATCGTTTGTAGACGACACCGAGCGGACTAGTGAATTAGCTCGCGCTGTGGCTGAGACGACTAATCCCGTCCTCAAGTATATTGCCACCTCTGAATTGAAAAGAGTGGAAGAATTAAGTGCCAAAGGCTTGCGTAAAGCCAAGCAACTGCGGATGTTTGCAACTTTTACCTACGATCCCGATGCTGATGTTAAAGACGATCGAATCGAGAAAATTACCAAGGGATTTCTAGTCGCATTAGGCAATTTCTCTGGGGCACAGAAGATTAAGAAGAGTCAGGAGTTTTTTGGGTTTCTAGAAGCAGGATTCAATGCTTTCTTGCTATGGGAGCAAATTTTCACTAATAAGATGGGGCTGACAGTTCATGCGCTGACTGCGGAACAGCTCTGGGCGGATCTATGGCATCGCTACAATTCCGTTCCGGCGATCCCCGTCCCGCAAAAATTGATCTTCGATCGCCAATCGATTCGGGAGGAAATCAACTCGAATATCCACGCGACATCGTTACTGTTTCGATCGGCAGACTCGATCCCAGACCCCGATTATCGGTGGATTAAGGTCAAGCGAAAATTCATCGGGATTCTCTCTTTATTAGATCATCCAGATGGCTGGGAGACACAGCGAGATGCCCTGAATTTTTATTGGCAGAAACTGGGTGAAGATCGGGTTTATGACATTGAGATCGTCACTCAATTGAGCAAACTCAGTCAGACCGAAGAACGCCAGCGGCTGACTGATGTGACCAAGGAGCAAATCTTCAAGGCTCAAAAAGCCGCCGAGGAAGGGGATGTGAACGTTGGGGCGGGGATCGATCTCGAAGAAGCATTAGAAGCTCGTGCTTATCTGCATAAGGGTGAGATTTCCCTATCCTCCTCCACCGTATTTCTGATCCATCGGGATACAGTCGATCTACTCGATCGCGCTTGCAGTTATCTAGAAAACCTATTTGTCTATCCAGCCAACCTCCATCGCGAAACCAACCATGTCTGGACGACTTGGTTTCAGACTCAAGCGACTTGTTGGTCGAAGTTACTGCAATATGCCTTATTCACTCGCGTTGGTAAAGCTTTCAATGGCTATGTTCTGGGTACGGTGCCGCTGACTACCGTGCAGACGATCGATCGATCTGGCGTGGAATTTCTCTCGGAAGAAGGGGGAGTGCCGATTTATCTAGATCTAGTCAATCGCCACCATCACATGCTGATCCTGGCTACCCATCGATCTGGTAAGTCCGTCGTCCTGACTGGATTCGTGAATAAATTCCTGATGGCAGATATTCCCGTGACGCTGCTCGACTACCCACCAACGGATAGCGCATCGACATTCAAGGACTATACCCGCTTAATCGGTGGAGCATATTTTGATGTCGGCAGTGAAGCTGCAAATATCTTTGAATTGCCGAATATTAACCATCTCAGCCGCGAACAACAGGCAGATCGTCGTAAAGATTATGAGGACTATCTGTTAGATATCCTGTTGACGATGGTGATGGGTGCAGTCACTCAGAATACTAGCGTTGACGGCGATATCGTGCGATCGATTCTGGCGTTGGTGTTGGCTAAATTCTTCGATGATTACGAGATTAAATCGAACTACCGTGCGGCTCGTAGTGGTGGTTTGGATTCCCCCGCTTGGGCGAAGTATCCCGCTTTGCCAGATTTTGTCGGGTTCTGTTCCCCAGAGCGGATTGGAGTCCAATCCCCAGATCAAATTCAAGCACTCAACTTTATCGTTACCAAGCTCCGCTATTGGCTGACTAGCCGGATCGGGCAAGCTTTATCTCGTCCGAGTACCTTTGCCACCGATAGTAAGTTATTTGTAATGGCGATGCGGGGTGTGAATAACCCTGAAGATGCCGCTATTCTGTCGATGTGTATGTACGGTACGGCATTGAGACGCGCCTTCTCTCACTCTAAATCGGCAGTTG
>JANYIT010000392.1 GCA_025358725.1 Chamaesiphon sp. GL140_3_metabinner_129_sub | reverse complement strand
TGACCGAAGGCGCGTGGAGTTTGCCATCGTCGCTGCCACCGTCGTCGCCGCCCTCACCGATCTCGTGGTCGCCCGACGGCAAGCGGATCCCGTACCGCCGTCGTGTCCAGAGATTTGGATAATGTCGGCGTTGGCTTTGGCGACTCCGGCGGCGATCGTGCCGATGCCGATTTCGGCGACTAGTTTGACTGAGACGGCGGCTTTGGGGTTGATTTGGTGGAGATCGTGGATTAGTTGCTCTAGATCTTCGATCGAGTAGATATCGTGGTGGGGTGGAGGTGAAATCAGCATCACGCCTGGTTTCGAGCGGCGGAGCATGGCGATGTATTGGCTAACTTTTGGCCCTGGCAATTGTCCACCTTCACCTGTTTGGCTCCCTGGGCGAGTTTGATCTCAATTTGTTTGCCATTCATTAGGAATTGCGGGGTGACTCCAAATCGTCCCGATGCAATTTGGACGATCGAGCTTTTAGCTGTGTCGCCATTGCGTAAGCCTTTGAGATGGGGGAGGATTGCCGATTTACCATCGACGGCATCATCGATCGTTTTATAGCGCACGGGATCTTCGCCGCCTTCGCCGCTATTGGATTTCGCGCCGAGGCGGTTCATGGCGATCGCTAGGACTTCATGAGCTTCACGGGAGAGTGCGCCGAGAGACATCCCACCAGTGCAGAAGCGTTTGACGATATCGGTCACTGGCTCGACTGATTCGATGTCAATGGAGTTTCGATCGGATTTGAAGTCTAACAGGTCGCGCAGAGCCGTGACAGGGCGTTCCTGGAGATATTTTTTGTAGGTTTCATAATGGTCATAACCCGCCTGATTTGGGTAAGCATCTACCGCTTTGTGCAGAGCCTTCGCCAATTGGGGGCTATTCATGTGGTACTCACCACTGGGGCGGTAGTTGAAGAAGCCGAGGTTTTCGAGTTTCTTCAATTCTTTGGGGAAGGCTTTGTGGTGGAAAGTCATGGTTTCCTGCGCGACATCTGCCATCGTCAAACCGCCGATGCGGGAGGTGGTTCCTTTGAAGGCGATATCTAGGACTTCGCGCCCGATGCCGATCGCTTCAAAGATCTGCGCTCCACGGTAGGATGACAATAGGGAGATACCCATTTTCGAGAGGATTTTGAGTAATCCATCTTCGATCGCTTTGCGGTAATTAGCCTGGGCTTTGTCGATCGAAATCTCCAGTTCGCCGCGTCCGATTGCGGCTTGAGTTTTGGAGCCACACCACCAACTCCGCACGGATTCCCAAGCGAGATACGGACAGACAGCGGATGCGCCGAAGCCAATCAGACAGGCGAAATGGTGGGTACTCCAACATTGAGCGGTATCAACAACGATCGACACCCGCGCGCGTAAGCCTTGGGCGGTAAGATAATGATGTACCGCGCCAACAGCAACGAGGGGTGGAACGTAAGTAATTTCGTCAGTTAAACCGCCAGATTGCCAATCGCTGAGGACGATAATTTGTTTACCTGTATTGACGGCGGCGAGGGCGGCGGCGCATAATTTATCGATCGCTAATTTCAAGCCACCGACACCATTATCGACGGGATAGAGCGTCGAGATAAATTCAGCTCCGAGGGAGGAAGCTTTAATTATTTCCAATTCCGCTTCATTTAAGACGGGACTATTTAATTTCAACATCCCCGCAAATTCGGGTTTGACTTCGAGTAAATTCCCCTTGCGTCCCAGACTAACATCCAGGGACATTACCAATTTTTCGCGCAACGGATCGATCGCTGGATTAGTTACTTGGGCGAAGCGTTGTTTAAAATAGTCATAGATGGGGTGCGCCTTCTCCGACAACACCGCCAATGGAATATCATCGCCCATGCAGAAAGTTGGCTCCTTGCCATTTTCCGCCATGTCATTGACGATCATCAATACATCTTCTTCGGTATAACCAAACGCCGTCTGCTGATTGAGCAAGCTGGGTGATTCCCACCGACAACTAGCTTCAAACGTTTGTACCGATAGCGTTTGACGATGTTCTTTTAACCACGCACCATAGGGATGCACTTTGGCGATGCGCTCTTTAACTTCCCAATTGTGGAGAATTTCCTTAGTCTCTAAATCTACCACGATCGTTTCGCCAGGGCCGAGCCGACCTTTTTCGACGATCTGATCTACAGGTAAATCCACCACCCCAGCTTCAGAGCCGACATAGAGATAACCATCCTTAGTAATACAATACCGCGCTGGCCGCAAACCATTCCGATCGAGTGCCGCCCCAACTACCTTACCATCAGAGAAAGCCAGTAATGCTGGGCCATCCCAAGCTTCTTGCAAGCCGGAATAATAATCGTAAAAATCCGTAATCTCAGGATAATTCTCTAATTCCGGCTGATTCTTGTACGCTTCTGGTACCATAATCATCAAGCCTTCGATCGGACTCCGCCCCGAACGAACAATCAATTCCAAGACATTATCCAACGTCCCTGAATCACTATTATCTAGATTCAGAATCGGCTGTAATTCTCTTAACCGCTCATTCCATAATGGATGATTGAGATCGCTTTCTCGCGCCGTCATCCCATTAATATTACCGAGCAGCGTATTGATTTCGCCGTTATGCCCCAGCACCCGCATCGGTTGCGCCAATGGCCATTTTGGTAAAGTATTCGTGCTAAATCGGCGATGATAAACCGCAAACGCTGCTGTAAAATTGGGGTCTGTCAAATCCACATAGAATTCACCCAATACAGCCGATCGTACCATCCCCTTGTAAACGATCGTCCGACTAGATAGCGAACAAATATAAAAATCATCCCCAGGCTTCACCGTACCTTCAGCCTGCAACGCCTTGACAATCTTGCGCCGCACCATGTACAACTGACGCTCTAACTCATCGCCAGTCGTAGTTCCAGCAATAACTAATTGCTCGATATAAGGTTGATTCGATCGAGCTTGAACGCCCAAAGTCTCCGGTTTAACAGGTACCTCTCGCCAACCAATTAATTGACATTTTTCCTGACTAACTACATCAGCCACAATCCCCTTAGCTAAAGCGCGTTTAGCCGCATCCTGGGGTAAAAATAACATCCCAACAGCTAAATTAGATTTATCCACACCCTGAATCAGCGAGTCAAATAAAGTCCACGGAATCTGCGTCAAAATCCCCGCACCATCGCCAGAATCGCGATCTGCACTACAACCTCCGCGATGCTCCATACAAGTCAGCGCAGTCAAAGTCTGCTCGATCAACTTATGACTAGTATCCCCCGCCGGACAAGCAATAAACCCCACACCACAAGCATCCCGCTCCTCCACCAACCAACGCGGGCCGAAATATGGTTCTTGGTTAGAAATAGTCGAAGGAGTAGAATTGTTCATGTGCGAGCGATCTTGTGAATGATTAATTGTGGATCCGAGGAGCTGGAATCGATCTAGTTAGATTTTATCGTTATTTCCTCAGGGTTTGGTAGGGATATTGTAAATTTGTACGCGATCGAAATTGACAACAATGTGGATCTATGCTTATACCAGAATTTTTAGTTTGATTTAGTAATATTAGCTACATTTTGATTTTAGATATGCTGCTGGTGGCGAAATCACTCACTTCAACAAGTATCTGTAAGGAGTTGTGTTTTCTGACCGCCCTCGAACATTTTAGCTCCGCACTAATATTTTTCCGGAGCTAATAGTTCTCGCCAGAGAAAATCCACGGATAGACATAGACAAATATCAAACTTCGATATTCAGCTATTGATCTAACCTTTTTTATTGTTTTTGTAATTATCAATAATATGTTTGAATCGTAAAGGATTGCTAATGATCTGTTTTATCCTAGTTAACCGCTTCATGGAGTCTTTAGAATATCGATCTGCCCTAGAATCGCGGATCATAAACTCGCTATGTTTCATTGGGAATGACATCGCTTCGACTGGCATATTTGCAAATTCAGTGATTGTTGCTTTTGAATGAGTTGCTTCTGTGCCATAGCCAATATTACTAATTAGATTAACATTTGGCAAAATCACTAATCCATTTTGTACCCAACAAGCAAATACCCATTGATAATCCCAAGTATCAAAACGGTGATCATAAATAGACTGAAATCTTTGTTTCCACTGTTCAACGATATTACGATCTTCAAGGATATCTTTTAACCAGTTATCATCAATCATCGTTCCCCACAGTTTGAGATCGACATCATAATACTGCCAAGCTCTGCGCCATGTGGCCCACCCCCAGATTGGCGGTGTATTATTAATACACCTAGAAAAATAATAACTATCATTTGTACTCTTGCGACCAAATTGGAAGTTATCGCCAGAGATAAACATGATGCGAGTATCATCTCGATACCGCTCTAGCAATTCCTCACAATAGCGAAAAAAGCTCAAATCTGGTAAACAATCATCCTCCAGAATAATTGCTTCGCCAACTTGCTGGAATACCCAATCGATACCACTCGAAACCCGACGTTTACAACCCAGATTAATATTTGAATAGTTGGTTATCACCTCACAATCCCAATCAACTCGATCTATAATGGCACGAGTTAAAGCACACTTCTCAGCCTCACCAATTTTTTCTGGACGAAGCCCATCAGCAACTACTAATAGTTTTGGTGTTTAGCCTCACGAATGCGGTTGAATACTTTTTCCGTAGTATCTGGTCGATTAAAAATTAGAAAAGCAATTGGAGTTTTCATTGCAGGTTGTTTAAACTTGTTGAAGAAAAGCTACTTAAGCTATGACTGTCTATTCACTCACATCTCTAAAATGAGTAGAAATTAAGTCTTTTGGACTATACTAAGCAATTTATTAAAAATCAACAATGATCACCAAAGATAAACTCATTTGCGCCACCTATGCCCTGATTGCATTGTTAGCTTTACCAGCTACCTGGATTAACAATATCGCCTTCATGCAGCAGCCCAACAATTCTTTCATGGACTTTGTGAATGCTGCCTACGTTAATGCTGCCGCCGCTTCTCTCTCCAACGATCTGCTGTTTATTGCCATCGCCGCATCGATGTTTATGGTTATCGAAGGACGGCGCGTCGGCGTTCGTTACGTCTGGCTCTACCTCATCTTCTCCGGCATCGTCGCCATCAGCGTCACATTTCCCCTATTCCTCCTCGCCAGACACCTCAAGCTCACCAATACCCAACCCGAACAAATTATCACCGAAGCCTAGCGCGAAAAATCCCCTCCCAGGAGGGGTGCCCGTCAGGGCGGGGTGGGTTCACCATTCGGCATCCCCCACCCATAAAGCAATCGCGAATGATACCATAAATAGATAAGAAAGCTGTAAAGATATAAATACTTCAGCCCTCATATTTTTAAATTAAACTCCCCCATCGCTTGCCCACTATGCTGAAAAAACTATTTGGCGATCCCAACGCTCGCAAACTGAAAAAGTATCAACCGATCGTAACCGAAATTACGCTGCTGGAAGAAGAAATCCAGCAGCTAACTGACGAACAACTCAAAGGGAAAACCACAGAATTTAAGCGCAGACTGGAGCAAGCAAACAACGATGAGGAAGAAAAAGAACTTCTAGACGAACTCCTCCCCGAAGCTTTTGCAGTAGTTCGTGAAGCTGGTAAGCGTGTCCTCGGTTTGCGTCACTTCGACGTGCAAATGCTGGGGGGTATGGTGTTGCATGAGGGACAGATTGCTGAAATGAAGACTGGAGAAGGTAAAACTCTTGTAGCCACCTTGCCAGCCTATCTAAATGCCTTGGGAGGCAAAGGCGTACACGTTATCACCGTGAATGATTATCTCGCCCGTCGAGATGCCGAATGGATGGGCCAAGTTCACCGCTTCTTGGGCTTATCTGTCGGACTGATTCAATCGGGGATGAATCCCCCAGAGCGAAAGAAAAACTATAACTGCGATGTTACCTATGCAACTAACAGTGAATTAGGCTTTGATTATTTACGCGATAACATGGCGGAAGCAATGGGCGAGGTCGTTCAGCGTCCGTTTAACTTCTGTGTGATTGACGAGGTAGACTCGATTCTCATCGATGAAGCGCGGACACCGTTGATTATTTCAGGACAAGTTGAGCGTCCGACGGAAAAATATCTCCAGGCGGCTGATATTGCCCGTGGTTTGAATAAGGAAAACCACTATGAAGTAGACGAAAAAGCGCGAAATGTGCTGCTATCCGATGAAGGTTTTGCGGAAGCAGAGCGGTTACTTGGCGTAACGGATCTTTATAACGAAGAAGATCCTTGGGCGCACTATGTCTTTAACGCGATTAAAGCAAAAGAACTATTTATCCGCGACGTTAACTATATCATCATGAACGATGAAGTGACGATCGTCGATGAATTTACCGGACGGGTACTGTCGGGTAGACGTTGGAGCGATGGTTTACACCAAGCTGTGGAAGCTAAGGAAAAAGTCAAAATTCAGAACGAAACCCAAACCCTGGCGACGATTACCTATCAAAACTTCTTCCTGCTCTATCCTAAATTAGGCGGGATGACAGGTACAGCCAAAACCGAAGAAGTCGAGCTGGAAAAAACCTATAAAATCCAAGTCACTGTCATGCCTACCAATCGGGTGCGTCAGCGGTATGATTTCCCCGATGTTGTCTACAAAACCGAAGAAGCAAAATGGCGGGCTGTCGCTCAAGAATGTTCAGACATGCACAATACCGGACGACCTGTGTTGGTCGGTACCACCAGTATTGAAAAGTCTGAAATTTTATCCACCCTGCTCCATCAACTAGAAATTCCCCATCAACTGCTCAACGCTAAACCAGAGAACGTCGAACGGGAATCCGAAATCATCGCTCAAGCTGGACGCAAAGGTGCCGTAACGATCGCGACGAACATGGCAGGTCGCGGAACAGATATCATCTTAGGAGGTAACTCCGACTATATGGCACGCCTGAAGCTACGGGAATACCTGATGCCCCGCATCGTTGCACCTGAAGACGATGGGAATTTTAGCCCCGCCACCGTCGCGGCTGCCCAGCAAAGCAAGGCTTCTGGCAAAGGTTTCGCCCCTGGTAAAAAAGCCAAAACCTGGAAAGCATCTCCCGATATTTTCCCCACCGAACTCTCGAAAGAAACAGAAGATCTACTCAAAGATGCAGTGAATTTTGCGGTCGGACACTATGGCGAACGGAGCTTGTCCGAACTCGATGCTGAAGAAACGATTGCTGTCGCTTGTGAAAAAGCACCCACAGACATCGAAGCCATTCAAAAACTGCGAAATGCCTATCGAGCCATCCGCAAACAGTACGACACGCTCACAGTTGTCGAACATGAAGAAGTCTTAACCAACGGCGGCTTGCACGTCATCGGTACCGAACGCCATGAATCCCGTCGTGTTGATAACCAACTACGCGGTCGTGCGGGTCGTCAGGGCGATAAAGGCTCCACTAAGTTCTTCCTCAGTTTAAAAGATCCCTTGATGCAAATCTTCGGTGGCGATCGAGTCAGTGGCTTAATGGATGCCTTCCGCGTTGAAGAAGACATGCCCATCGAGTCCAAAATGCTCACCAACAGCCTCGAAGGTGCTCAGAAAAAAGTCGAAACCTACTACTACGACATCCGCAAACAGGTATTTGAATACGACGAAGTGATGAACAATCAACGTCGCGCCATCTACGCCGAACGCCGTCGCGTCCTCGAAGGTCAAGACCTCAAGGAACAAGTGGTAAAATACGCCGAGCGGACAATGGACGATATCGTCAACGCCTACGTCGAGCCAGACTTACCCCCCGAAGAATGGAACCTCGAAGGCTTAGTCAACAAATCGCGAGAATTTGTCAATCTCTTCAACGATTTGACCCCCGCCCAAATTGAAGACATGACCTACGATGAAATCAAAATCTTCATGCGCGAAGAAGTCCGCCGCGCCTACGATATCAAAGAAACCGATATCGACAAAGTTCAAGCCGGACTGATGCGCCAAGCCGAACGCTTCTTCATCCTCCAACAAATCGACACCCTCTGGCGCGAACATCTCCAATCGATGGATGCTCTCCGCGAATCAGTCGGTTTACGCGGTTACGGTCAAAAAGATCCGTTGATTGAGTACAAGCAGGAAGGTTATGAGATGTTCCTG
>JANYIT010000363.1 GCA_025358725.1 Chamaesiphon sp. GL140_3_metabinner_129_sub | reverse complement strand
TATCCGCGCCGTCCCCACCGAAACCGCCTGGTGTCTCGGACGCAAAGCCGCAGAAGTACTGATCGATCGATATACTCAAGACAATGGCGAATACCCCAAAACCCTCGGCTTATCGATCTGGGGCACATCCACGATGCGAACTGGTGGCGACGATGTTGCCCAAGCCTTAGCCTTAATCGGTGTCCAACCAGTTTGGGATGGAGTATCCCGCCGAGTGGTAGATTTTGAGATTTTACCTATATCAATTTTAGGTCGTCCCCGCGTCGATGTCACCTTGCGAATTTCCGGTTTCTTTCGCGATGCTTTCCCTAATCTCATCGACTTATTTGATAATGCTGTCAAAGCTGTTGCGGCATTAAATGAAACTCCAGATCAAAATCCATTAGCGCAACAAGTTCAACAAGAACAAATCAAATGGTTAGAGCAAGGATTAACACTAGATGAAGCTCAGACTCGATCGCAATACCGGATTTTCGGATCTAAACCTGGTGCCTATGGTGCCGGATTGCAAGGATTAATCGAATCCCAAAATTGGGAAACCGAAGCAGATTTAGCCCAAGCTTATATCAATTGGAGTGCTTATGCTTATACCAACAAAGCCGAAGGCATCGCCGCACCTGAAGCATTTAATCAACGCTTGGGAAATATGCAAATCGTCCTCCAAAATCAAGACAATCGCGAACATGACTTACTCGATTCTGATGATTATTATCAATTTCAAGGTGGCTTAACCGCAGCAATTAAACAAGTATCAGGCAAGACACCCGAAGCCTATTTCGGCGACAATTCTCGCACCGAAAATCCCAAAGTTCGCAAACTCACAGAGGAAATTGACAGGGTGTATCGATCGCGTGTCGTCAACCCCAAATGGATCGCCGGAGCCATGCGCCATGGCTACAAGGGAGCCTCAGAAATGGCAGCGACGTTAGATTTCTTATTTGCCTATGATGCCACGGCTAATTGCGTTCAGGATTTCATGTATCAAGGTGTGGCGGATGCTTATTTATTTGATGAATCAGTACGATCATTTATCGAACAAAATAATCCGTGGGTACAGCGAGATATGGCAGAAAGGTTACTTGAAGCTAATCAGCGGGGTTTGTGGGAAGAAGTGGACTTGGGGACGTTAGAGCGATTAAGGTTGATGGTGAATGAAGCCGAAGGCGTGATAGAATCTCAGGGGAATTTATAGTAAATGAGGTACACTAGCAATTTCGAGTTAAAAAATCATTGAAATAGGCTGAAATTTTTTTAATAATGAAGACTTTTACCATCACTTTTCTTGTCAGTTTCGGACTATCAATTGCTTGGTCTCAGACGACTTTTTCAAGACAATTAAATAATTTGCAGATCGAAAAATTGCAAAATAGGATTGCAGGAAAGACTAAACCAAAACCCAATTTAGATCAAGATTCAGATACTTTATTTGATAGTCACGATGCTGTTTTTTATTTCAATCGAGCCAAGAAAATAGCACCAAGTGACAGGAGATCTGCACTTCTTGATCTAAACAGAGCTATTGAAATTAACCCAAAATATGCAGAAGCTTATGCGGGAAGAGGAAATATCAAGATAAGCCTCTCGGATCACAAATCCGATCCAAAATTAGATGTTCAGAGAGACGCAATTCTCGATTTTGATCGAGCTATTAAATTCGGATATCACACTCCTGAAATTTACATGGCAAGAGGCTTTGCTAGATTTAAAGTTGGAGATAAAAAAGGAGGAATAGTCGATATCAACCAAGTCGCAGAAATATATCGCAAACAAGGAGATGTCGTGAAGCATCGAAATATGACTGTGATGTCACAAATGATGAAAGATGAGATGAACGGTGTTAAAGGAAGAGAGGGTGCATGGCCATAGATTTGTAGGGTCTCTAATTTGGTGCCGATTGATCGCTTTTAGCTACAGCCTTTCGATAACTACCTTGAACGTTATCGATCAAAATGATAGTATTTAATTATACATCTAAGACTTAGGGTTAAACCTACAATGTCAGAAGAACGCTTAGAGCAAGTCGAACAGAAGCTAGATAACCTGATTAATGCAATCCAAACAGGATTTGGTAGCTTTGAACGCCAATTAAATGATACACGTAGTGATAATAGACAACTTTCATCTCAACTTAACGATCTCCGTGGTGATAATCGACAACTTTCCACCGACACCCAACAAATTTCCACAGATATTAAACAACTTTCATCTCAATTAAAAAAGATCGAAGAACGAGTGCAAATTATCGACAGCCGCATTAATACGATCGATTTACGTTTGGCGGGGATGTCTAATGATATTCTGGGGGTACAAACCGAGCAAAATCGAATTAAAGAATATCTCTTCAATCGTCCTCAATAGAAATGTAGATGTGTAAGTGGGCGTTATCGATCCGAATCTATAGATGGTAAAATGTTTGTTGAATTCGGGATATCAATCGATGGTGAATAAAGCCGAAGGTATAATCAAATCGCAAGGGCATTTTATGGAGTTTTAATCGCAGAGACGCAGAGAGTGCAGAGATTAAAACAGAGAGCCATATTCAAATCCAGATTATGAATCAAAGATCAGCTAAAGTCGCGATCTCTTTTTAGTGGTGGTCTCTTTGAAAAGGCTGGGTGGGCATTGCCCACCAGCTTAAATCGAGATAATCAATGTTATTTATCTTGATCGATCGATATCAACCTTCGATCGATTGTTGACTATCCCGCCATTCATAGGCTGCGGCGGTACGTTCTCGATCGATTTTAAAGATCGACACACCAAATGGTGGAATACATAAATCTAGTGAGAATTTGCGGTTGTGAATCGACCATTCATCTGCCCATTTTCCGCCGAGGTTGCCCATATTGCTACCGCCATATTTCCGTGCATCGCTGTTGAAGATCTCGGTATAGAAACCGTGTTCGGGTACGCCGATGCGGTAATGTGCATGAGGTTGTGGCGTGAAATTGCAGATGATAATTAATGCATCATCGCTATTTTTATCGCGGCGGATAAAGGAGATCACACTGTGACGACTATCGGTACAATCAATCCACTCAAACCCATCTTCTTCAAAGTCTTGAGTATAGAGCGCGGGTTCGTGACGGTAGAGATGATTGAGATCCGTCAGGAATTGACTCATCTGTTGGTGAGGGGCATGTTGTAATAATTGCCACTCCAGATCCGACCACACATTCCACTCACTCCACTGAGCAAATTCCATTCCCATAAATAGGGTTTTCTTGCCAGGATGAGCGAACATATAGGCATAGAGACAGCGCATATTTGCCAGCTTTTGCCATTCATCCCCAGGCATTTTGCCGATAATATTGCTCTTACCGTGAACTACTTCATCGTGAGAGAGGGCGAGCATAAAGTTCTCACTGTGGTTGTACCACATACTAAAGGTGAGATTATTTTGGTGGAATTGGCGGAACCAAGGATCCATCTCGAAATAATCGAGCATGTCATGCATCCAACCCATGTTCCATTTGAGGTTGAAACCTAAGCCGCCCAGATAGGTAGGCGCGGATACCATCGGCCAAGAAGTGGATTCTTCAGCGATCGATAGTGCCCCTGGGAAGTAGCTAAAGATGAGATGATTAGTCTGACGCAAGAAGTCGGCGGCTTCGATATTTTCCCGTCCACCGTACTGATTTTTCACCCATTCGCCTTCCTCACGACAATAGTCGAGATAGAGCATCGAGCTGACTGCATCTACCCGAATCCCGTCGATGTGGTATTTGTCGAACCAGAACAGAGCGTTGGCGTAGAGGAAGTTTCTGACCTCATTCCGCCCATAATTAAAGATCAGGGTGCCCCATTCTTTATGTTCGCCTTTGCGCGGATCTGAGTGTTCGTACAGGTGGGTACCATCGAAGAAGGGTAAACCATGCCCATCTTTAGGAAAATGCCCTGGTACCCAGTCAACAATTACGCCGATGTTTTCCTGGTGACATCGATCGACAAAATACATGAAATCTTCGGGCGAACCATGTCGGGATGTCGGCGCGTAATAACCAGTCACCTGATAGCCCCAGGAGCCATCGAAAGGGTGCTCGGAGACAGGTAATAGCTCAATGTGTGTGAATCCTAAATTCTGCACGTAGGGAATCAATTTATCGGCTAGTTCGCGATAAGTCAGGAACCGTGCCCCTGGATTGTAATCCGAAACTAGTACCGCTGGCGAATTAGTGCCGTCGGGTAATGTTGCTGGTTCGCTAGCGGCGGCGTGTAACCAAGAGCCGAGATGACATTCATAGACTGAGATTGGTTGACGCAGGGTATCAGCATGACGACGACGATCGATCCAATCTTCATCTTGCCATTTATGTACCGTGAGATCGGCAACGATCGAGGCAGTTTTTGGACGCGCTTCTTGGTAGAATCCATAAGGGTCAGTCTTTTCGTAAGGATGACCATCCTGATTTTTGATTTCGTACTTATAAGACGTGCCTACTTTGAGTTCGGGGATAAATAATTCCCAAATCCCATTCTCGCGCTTCGCCATCTGGTGCTTGCGCCCATCCCAGTTATTGAAATCACCAATTACCGAAACATTCCGCGCATTCGGTGCCCAAACCGCAAAATAGACACCCTTTATTCCTTCAATCTCGATCGGATGCGCGCCTAATTTCTCATAGATCCGGTGGTGATTACCTTCCGCAAATAGGTGAATATCAAAACTACTTAATAACGGTGAAGTAAACGCATAAGGATCGTAAATCACCCGCTCGTGTCCACCCTCCGTAATCTTGAGCTGATAATTGCTCAATTCCGGTAGATCGATCGTGCAACTAAAAAAGTGAGGATGATGTACAGACTGCATTTCATACTCTTGACATGCTGATGGAATCATCACCGATACCGACTCGGCATTGGGCATATAACTACGCACCACCCAAACAGTTTTCCCATTTTCCTCAACCTGATGAGGACCCAAAATTTCAAAAGGATTGTGATGTTGATTTCCTACAATTCAGTCGATCTGTTCTAAGGCAAGAGTCATGAATTATTAACCTAAGTTGACGCAAAAAAGCTTATTAAATTATTGATAATTAAACGAACTGACAATCGCCACCAAGCGATAGATTTTTATACCGTTATCTTACGGATTTGAGTTCCGAATTTTTGTGTGCTCGCCGACAAACCCGCCGATAAGCTGCCCCCATTGTATCCCAATACCTCTGTTCATCATTGTTTAAATTACGAGTTTTCAATGCATAGGTATTATTACTGCAGCAATCTTTGGGTACTCATCAAGGTCAT
Organism: Chamaesiphon sp. GL140_3_metabinner_129_sub; assembly: GCA_025358725.1. Lineage (GTDB taxonomy): Bacteria > Cyanobacteriota > Cyanobacteriia > Cyanobacteriales > Chamaesiphonaceae > Chamaesiphon. The sequence continues at coordinate 5,154 of JANYIT010000363.1, read as the reverse complement.
CCCTATAGGTTAATTGTGTTGGAGACACTCTTGATAGGTAGCCGAAAATCTCTACGCTATTGCCAATATATCTGTCTCCAAGACATGAATGTTTGGAACCACCAAGATAAAGACTAGTGCTATTACTTTGAAAAGTCGGGTTTGTGAACTAACCATCAGGGATTAATCGATCGAATCACCCATTCTCCATCTACTAACCCATACAAATAACAGTTCTGGGCTTCACCGCGCAACTCCAAATGAGTGACAGATCTAACATCCAACAATAATAGACAAAAATTCGCCGATGGCTGATGTTCATCTGGCTGTGGGGGATTAAAAGCCTGTGGATCTTCGCTTCTATCCGCCCCAGGCGTACCCCAATCGAACTGAACGCGCCCAGAGTCAGACATCTGTTCCCATGCCGCTTGACGAGCCTGAGAGTGGCTAGTATTGCCACATGCTGAGGTGACTAACTCTAGTGTTCCACCTAGTCGAAACTGTTCCCGCGTCTTGGGAAAATACCAGCAAGCCTCCGCCCAGGGTGAAGCATCTGCGAGTAAATTTATCGCTTTGGATGAGCGAATATCAGTCACAAACTTAATCTTACTCTCAGGCTCCAGCCAACCGCGAAATACCAGAGTGCGATTTTGGGGACGATGATTATTATCTATCGTCGCTAATTGGATATAACGCGCATTCGGTAAACTGCGATTTCGATGTAAAGCGCGGGCGATGCTCGATCTCCAGGGTGGAAGATTGTAATTCAAAATGGAGTCTGTAAAGTTTGCCAACTTAATTTTACTCGGAGTTCCGCCATTAGAGGGAGATCGAATCGCTGGAAGTAGCGCAGATCGAGGGTTTTGACAACGTTGATTTATCCCGTGCGGATGCTTTATATTACTAACTCGTTCAGCAATTAGCATAGCTCACTCATGGTTAGAGAACTTAGCCGAGTTCATCAGGGATCTGGCTCCAGCGAGGAGATTTCGCCCCAGACACAAACAACTTTAGACTTTCCAGCCAGCGCACCGACAGCAAATCCGGTATTTTTTAGAACATATAGTCGCTTCACCGCTACCGGACGCGAAACATGGCAAGATGTCTGTACTCGCACCCTCGCAGGCTTGGTCAAATTAGGTAAATTAACCGATGCTGAGGCTGATGTGATCGATCGAATGCAGCGTCAAGTAAAGGCAATGCCTTCAGGAAGGTGGCTATGGGTAGGCGGTAGCGAGTGGCTGGAGCAACCGCAGAATTTTTCGGGTGCGTACAATTGCACCAGTACTAATGTCTGTGATTGGGCGGCTTTTGCGCTAATGATGGATTTGGCGATGATGGGTTGCGGTACAGGGGGAATTCTCGAACCCAATTTAATTGGCAATTTACCGGCGATTAAAAATCAACTTAGCGTGACAACTATTAGCGAAATTGGTAAGGTACCGATCGCGAATCGTCAGCAATTAAGCACGGTTGAAATCGCTGGTAATAATGCGACAATTCGCGTCGGTGATAGTCGTCAAGGTTGGGTCAATTCCTATAAGATTTTATTAGAATTATCGACAGACGATCGCTTTGATGGTGAAGTGCAAGTATCGATCAATCTTAGCAATGTCCGTCCGGCTGGCGAACCACTCAAAGGCTTTGGTGGTGTCGCAAATCCAGTTAGACTTTTAGAACTATATGGACGTTGTGCGGGGATCTTAAATAAGGCAATTGGCAGACAATTAAATTCGGTTGAATGTTGTCTATTAATTGATGAAGCTGCGGTCACGATCGTCGCCGGAAATATTCGTCGATGCTTGCCTGCTGGTGCTTTGGTGCATTCAGAGGCAGGATTAGTGCCAATTGAAAAGATTCGGATTGGCGATCGGGTTTTAACCAGTAAAGGATTTTATCCTGTTACTAATTTCTTCGATCAAGGCGAACAATCATTGTGTCGAATTAAGACTCAAGATAGTTATTTTGAATGCACCGCTGATCATAAGGTTGCTATCTTAACGGACATCTACGGCAACTATGAGATGGTGAAAACCAAAGATCTCAAACCAAACGATCGATTGGTATTCGTTCCTCAATCTATTCCTGGTACCGCAACTGAATTGCCAGAATTCAAAGGTGAATTAGCTCCCCAAACTAAGCGGATTACTATTCCAGCACTTACCCCAGAAGTTGCTTACTTCTTTGGATATTTACATGGAGATGGTTCTGTTGCTAGCGACGGTTGGCGCGTCAGATTTCGAGTTGCCGAACATCAACAGCAAATCCTCGAAAAATTAATTAGTATCGGTGAGTTATTTGGATTAGATACTCATACACTCAGAACACCAGAACAGTGTCAAGCAAAAGCCTTTGAACTCCAGTTCAATTCCAACGCGCTCAATCAATACCTATCTCAATTCAAGCAACCTTTCACCAGCATTTCAGTTCCCGATAGCATTTTATTGGGTACTAAAGACATTCGTGAAGCTTATCTTGCAGGTTTAGCTGATGCTGACGGTTGTTACAGTCAAGCTGTATTAGTTGCATCCGTTCATTCAGATTTCTTACGCCAAATTCAGACGATGTATGCCTCGTTAGGTATCACTACTCGTCTATGTTCATCCATTCGCAAACGCACTGGTACATGGGAAGGAGAATTAGTCACTGTTGGCGCAAAAGCATTTGATGACACCGCATCAATATTTAACCAACATTCAGTTATATTTGCTGACAATCATAAAGAACGTCCAAAATCATTTAAAGATCACGGATTCCCTCGTGAAATGGTCAAGCCTTTGATAAATACTTATCGATATGGTTGGAGCAATCATCAAGAACAGATGATTGTACCTACGCTGAAGAAATTTATTCCTGAAGCAACCGATTTGATTCCAGTTAAAGTTGAATCAGTTGAAATGGATGTGAGAACATCACATACTTATGATATTGAAGTCGCTAGCATCCATGAATTCGTCTGTGAAGGAATTCTGGTTTCAAATAGTGCCGGAATGCGCCAGTTCAATGCTAATGATACTCTGGGTGCAACTGCCAAAGATAATCTATGGCAACAAGATGAAAATGGTAACTGGAGAATCGATCCAGAACGCGATTCTTTAAGAATGGCTAATCATACTCGCGTTTTCCATCACAAACCTACTTTAGAAGAATGTGTTGCGGCAGTTCAGAAGCAATACTATTCAGGTGAAGGTGCGATTCAATGGGCTGGTGAAGCTGTCGCTCGATCGAATGCCGATCTAGTAACAACACCAGAATTAAAAGCTAATTTCTTAGACGTTTATGGTCAAGGAAAAGCGAAGGAATGGTTCCAAAATAATCATCCTAGCATAGACGAAAATGAAATAAACCATAGACTGTCTAGGTTTGGTCTGAATCCTTGTGGGGAGATCATCGGTACTAACTTTCACTGTAATCTTTCTGAGGTACACTTAAATCAACTAGATCCAAATAATCATCAAGAACAGAAAGATGCTTTCACTGCTAGTGCATTAGCAGTCGCCGCATTACTCAATCACAAATTCCAAGAACCACGCTATCAATATAGTCGGGAATTAGACCCAATCGTTGGCGTTTCATTCACAGGTTTGTTTGATTTCTTCGTTCATGCTTTTGGCTCCGAATGGTTGCAATGGTGGGCTGAAGGTCGCCCTGCAACTGCTGCGGGAATTGCTTACAAGCAAAAAGAACATGAATATCTTAATACCTGGCGCGAAGTTGTCGAAGCAACCGTGTGGGCGTATTGCGATCGACATTGAATTAAACGTCCTAATCGTTGCACTACTGTCCAGCCTAGCGGGACCAAATCTCTCCTGACAGGTGCCTCTCCTGGCTGGCACGCCCCCAAAGCGCAACGTTTCATCCGCCGGATCACTTTCCGCAAGGATGACCCTGTAGCCCTCGCCTGCATCGACTACGGCTATAGTGTGATTCCGTCGCAGTCTGATAAGGATGAAAATGGTAATCTGCTCAATGATGCTTACGATCCGCGTTGTACGGAATGGCTGATCGAGATTCCGGTAGCTGTTTCCTGGGCTGACTTACCAGGTGCGGATTCCATTGAAATCGCCCAATTTAGCGCACTTTCTCAGATGGATTTCTACATGGGCGTACAGCAGCATTATGTCCGTCATAATACATCGGCGACGATCGAATTGCGCGAGCATGAGGTAGATGAGCTAGGTAAGCGGATTTTTGAGGCGATTCGCGATGATGAGGGTTATATCTCTGCGGCTCTATTGGCGCGGTTTGATGACCATCAGACGTTCCCTCGCTTGCCGTTTGAACCGATCGACAAGGCTACTTTTGATGAGATGATGGTTGGAGTCATCGCCCGCCGCCAAACAGCAGAATTCCATACTGCTTTAAGTCGTTACGACATGGGCAGTGCTACAGAGGAAATTGGCCCTGCTGGTTGCGATTCAGACAAGTGTCTGTTGCCAGAAGCGAAGCCAAATAGTTAACTGTTCGCTAATTCAGACTCAAGCCCTATAGCTCGATCAAGCTATGGGGCTTTATTAATTGTTCGTAACTATGGATTCGATTCTATCACCTCAAATTTTGCAAATACAGGTATTATCGAAAAAGTATTTTTTAACACAGATTTTTTTCAATCTAATTGCTGCTGTATAATTTAGTTTTATTTGCTAGGAAGAAAAGTATTTTCTGCTACAGAAATATATTGATTAAATTGATAATTTCTTGACAAGAAGCTAATTCTAATTAGTCATAAGTATCATACTTATCTGTATAAAATTAGCAGTCGGTTATTTAACTCAGGAATTTCATATTAATGCGTAAGTTGTTTGTTTATTTAGGTTTAAGTATCATTGCGACTAGCCTAAATAGTTTATCTTTGTCTGCTGAAGCTTTAGTGCCACAACAGTCTCATTTTACTTCATCTCATCGGGAATATCTGGCTATTACCGGAGCCGATCAAACTGCGGTAGCGAAAAAAACTAATGCGCTGTTAATCGCTAATGGAGCATTTGCTCGTAAAATTGCAGCCCACATCGGGATTGAGTCTACTCCCACAGCTCCCAATACTTCTCGGTTAAGCTCTAAGCAGTGCTAGCAATAGAGAAACTAAGGTGTGGGTGCTGAGTTCCCGTACCAGGATGAAAAGGTTTTTTCGCTGGAAATTTTGAACGGGTCTTTTTAACAACGCGCGGGTTACTT
>JANYIT010000356.1 GCA_025358725.1 Chamaesiphon sp. GL140_3_metabinner_129_sub | reverse complement strand
ATACAAAGTCCGCCTACTCGGACTAATTTCCCAGTCCGAGTAGGCGGACTTTGCAACATTAGCCACGATTTCAATCGTAGGCATTTTCATAGGTAGCAACTTGGGTTATCTAACTGCTGGTGCCCCGATTGGAGCAGGTGTTGGCGAAGCTACAGGTGTTGGAGCCGAAACAGCTACTTCTAACTTATAGCTACCCACGGCACCGGGAAGTGGTACGATTTCAATCCGATATTCGCCAGAGAGGGGCAGATTGCCTTGCCAGTTGACAGTATTTTTGGCGAAGACATCTACATTGGCTTGATTGGGCGCGAGGATATTCATTGTTGCTCCAGGCGGATTACTCGTTAATGTAGTCCGGAGTTGTTGTCCAACGGGAAGATTGAGAATCAAAACTGTTGGTTGGGGCGGATTCAGTGTACCTTCTTTGACGATCGGTTTACCCACTTCTACAGCTAAATTTTCGGTGGAACCTGCAGAGGGTGCGGTGGTAGTGGCTGGAGTGGGCGATGATGGCGCAGTGCTAGCCATCGGTGCTGTTTGATTGGGAGAAGTTGCGGAGACTGGGAGTGTCGGCGAAGTGGTTTCCGTTGCGGTAGGTGCGGGAGCCTTGGTGCTACTTGGGGTCGTGAGTGATCTACTAATTATAAATAGAATCAGAAACAACGCCAGTCCTCCAATCCCAGCAATGATGGCAATCCCCCAGGGCGTACTCATAATCCCACGAAGGGGATTTTGCTGCTGCTGTAGATTTTTGACTGGGTAGGAATTAGATTTAATTGATGTCGCGCGTTTGACTCGTGATAGCGGGACTGATTCTCGATTGTTGCTAGACAAAGGACGATCAACAGATCCGGTTGGGGGACGGAGTGTCGCTGTTGCTGGGGTGAAGTTACCTGTCGAATTATCTGCTGTTGCTGCAGAAGAACCAATAAAATCGGATACCGAGCGTAAAGCTTGGGCGACTTCAGTTGCTGACTGGTAGCGACTATTCGGCATCCGACTCAGCATTTTGTTGAGAATTTTGGCAAACCAGGGGGTGAGTCTTGGTACCCATTGATGCCATTTCCATGTCATGGTACTTTTGTCAATCAGACTTTCGGGCTTCCGTCCGGTCATCATCACGACAACGGTAACTGCTAATGCGTATAAGTCGCTATTTGCATAAGCTTCCCCTGTCTGGAGTTGTTCTCCAGGCGCATATCCGGCTTTACCGACAGTTGTCCCTTGATGAATTTGGGTGGATACTTCTAGTTGAGTAACGCCTGCTTTAACAACACCAAAATCAATCAGAACGGGTAACTTATCTCGATCGCGAAAAATAATATTATCAGGAGAAATATCGCGGTGAATGATCCCCATTGCATGAATATGGGACAACACAGGCAACATGTTTTGTAAGAATTCAACCGCTTCAGTTTCCGTAAAGGTTGTACTATTCTTCAGTCGATCGCTGAGCGTTTTGGCAACTGTTTTTCCCTCTGCATATTCCTGTACCAAAAAGAGTCGTTTTTGCTCTTCAAAATTGGCACGGAACTTGGGGATTTGGGGATGATTAATTTGGTATAATACTTGAGCTTCGCGATGAAATAGCTCCTTAGACTTTTTGAGTGCTTCACGACCGCGATCGTTGGGACTAAATTCTTTGAGTACGCACATTTCATCAAAACAGCCAGTGTCTTGAGCTAAATATGTGCGCCCAAATCCCCCCTGACCTAAGACTTTGGTCACGCGGTAACGCTGTTGAAGCAATGTTCCCAAGGGAATTGGTGGTTGCATAACCTGAACTTACGCCTTGAACTAAGGAGGATATAAAGGGTTTATTCTAAATCGCGAGTAAGATCTGATTCTCCAGGAGAAGAGATGATGCCAACGATAGTCAATTGGATCGAATTACCATCACAGTCAATTTGTGCTGAAAATCATCACTCGATCGCGAATCTTTTTGAAAATCTACCGCAATCTGACTTTACAATTATAGTTCCATAATATATTTAGTCAAAATGAGGAGATAATTTTAGATGTCGATCGCCTGGGCTGTGGCAATGAATCGATGGTTGGCTAATGAGATTTAGAGATGGATTTATAGATAATATCAAGCTCTAACCGCTCTTATCATACCCTCGCATCAGTCCAGATCTTTCATCTGTGTAGAATAAACTCCGAATGCAAATTTTGCTTGTTGATGATGAACCTGCTCTGGCTGAACCATTAAGTCGGCTATTGACCAGAGAAGGCTATACTGTCGATGTTGTCACAGATGGTCGAGTTGGGTGTAACTTGGCGAGTGGTGGTAATTACGATCTGCTGATTTTAGATTGGATGTTACCACATCTGACTGGGCTAGAAATTTGCCAACAATTACGCGATCGTGGCGACCTTACCCCAGTACTATTTTTAACAGCTAAAGATACCCTCGACGATCGAGTCATCGGACTAGATGCGGGTGCTGATGACTATCTAGTCAAACCTTTTGAACTCCGAGAGTTACTCGCTAGAGTTCGCGCTCTCTTACGGCGCAGGCAATTAGTAGATCCCGCTCGCACTCAATCTAAACTCCAAGTAGACGATTTAGAATTGGATCTAGACAATCAACTTGCCTATGTCTGTGGACGCAGTATCGAACTCTCGGAGAAAGAAACCCAATTACTCGGATATCTGATGCAACACGCTGGACAAGTCCTCACTCATAGCCAGATCCAAGGATATCTCTGGGGTGAGAATAATCCGCCCAATAGCAATGTGTTAGCTGCGCTAGTTCGTCTCCTGCGGCGTAAAATTGAGGTGAAGGGTGCGCCAGAGTTGATTCAGACTGTTTATGGGAAGGGGTATCGGATCAGTAATAAGTAATTTAAGGAAGGAGGATTAAATAAAATCTATCATTTGCGTAGGATGTGTTAGCGGAGCGTAACGCATCATTTGGGGGCTGTGATGCGTTGCGCTCCTACAAAATTTCCAAAATCCGATATTATTTGATTTTCATTTCTAAGTAATAATCTCATGCTTACTTCCCCAATAGTTACAGCAGCTTTGCTGGATAGTTATTTATCAAAGGGATCGAATCTCGATCTCAAGATTGTCGATTGTAGATTTGCGTTGGGCGATGCCGATTTGGGTAGAAAACAGTATGAAACTGCTCATATTCCTGGAGCTGATTATTTAGACCTAAATCGCGATTTGTCGAGTCCGGTGCAGGTGCATGGAGGGAGACATCCGCTACCAGACGATCGAGTCTTGGGAGCCAAATTAGCCGCAATGGGAATTAATTCTGACACCCTAGTGGTTGCTTATGATGATTCGCGCTTTGCATTTGCGGCGCGGCTGTGGTGGTTATTGCGCTATTACGGACACGATCGAGTCGCAATCCTCGATGGTGGTTATGGAAATTGGGTGAAGGCTGGTTATGCGGTAACGGCGGATCTATCCGAAACATCTACTCCTGGTAATTTTCAGCCGCAAATTCAGTCAGATTGGATCGTCGATATCGATCGAATCAAAGCCATTCAACACTCACCTGCTCATATCCTCATCGATTCCCGCGAACCCGATCGATATCAAGGCAAAACCGAACCGATCGATCCCGTCGCCGGACATATCCCCAGTGCTGTCAATTATCCCTGGCAAGACGTGTCTACCCCCGAAGGCTTTGCTTTCCCTGTCGAGCAGCAACGACAGCGTTGGATGGCAATTTCGCCAGATCTGGAGCCGATTGTCTATTGCGGTTCGGGGGTGACTGCTTGTGTCAATTTATTTTCGCTCAGTCTGGCTGGAATTGATGGCGGTAAATTGTATCCAGGTAGTTGGAGTGATTGGTGTTCGTATTAGGCTTTGGGCTTTGGGCTTTAGGATGAACTTGGATGCGGGCTAGTCAGAATTTAAACCACCGTCCAACAATCTAAGACCTAAAGCCTAACCCCTAAAGCCTAAAGCCTATTTGAAAAACATTGGAATAAACTGAGTCACAAAAGCTTCTGGATCGCGGTTCCAGGATTTTTGAGCAGCGGTGATGCGGACTTTTTGGAGTTCGGGATCGAGGATGGTTTCGGGGAGACGTGCCATTAGATACTGGGGACGTTCCCAGAGTGGGAGGGTATTGACAACATCCATCAATTTATTTACGCGGCGCATTTCTGCCCCAAACATGATGTCCATCCCCGATTCATAAGCAGCTTGCTCGATCGCGATATACTTGCGTTTAGTTGCTTCGACTTTTTGACGATGGGCAGGACTTTGAGCGGCAATTTTAGCTAGTTGTTTGTTGCCCCAACGGACATGAGCGGTTTCTTCGGGAAAGATTTTCTCAATCGTTTCGCGAATTTTAAGATTTTCTTCAGTTTGTGGCGCAGCTTTGAGCGCGTGAATGTGAGCGGCAAAATATTCACAACCGCGCTTTTCAGTGACATTAATCGCGGCTAGTGCCGCAATTAGAGCATCTTCAGGATTGGCATAATTTTCACTATCGATCAACCGTTCAAACTCATCGATATATGATACTCCTGGTGGGTTGTCGAGCGGGCCACCAATATCGACTAAAAGATCGGTTAACCACATCGCATGACGAGCTTCATCACTGACATGATGGGAAAGATCCCGAATCATTGCGGGGGGATTGCCGTTGAGTTTCTCAATTAATTCCGTCAGATCCTTGCAACTGCGTTGTTCATTGTAGCGGTAGCGATTGAGAGTCATGATGTGAATTTCTCGATCGCGAACAACTCGCTGTAAAATATCTCTGGCACTAAGATTGTTGCGGAGTTTGTGAGGATAGGCAACTGTCATGATGTTTCGTTCGGTTGTCAAGTATTTTTAAGAATTGTAACGCACTCTTCAACAGGAGGGTGAAGGAAAGCGGAGAGTGGAAACCCCCTAGTCTCGATCGACCAAATCACCGATAATACCTGGATGTCGATCGATGGGTGCTAAAACTAATGGTGAAGATGGGTAATTTGCGTCGCTTTTTGATGTGTGGACTATTGGGGCTGGTATTAACTGGAGTGGTGAGTTGTCTCAAGTCCCCTACCAGTGGCACCCCACAGTTAGAATTTTGGACGATGCAGCTTCAGCCCAAGTTTAATGATTATTTCAAAGATGCGATCGCTAAATTTGAAACTGCCAATCCTGGCATTAAAGTCCACTGGGTAGATGTCCCCTGGGGAGCCATGCAGGGCAAAATTCAAGCCGCAATGGGTGCGAAAACAGCTCCCGATGTTGTCAATCTCAATCCAGATTTTGCGATTCAACTAGCAGCTAAAAATGCCTGGTTAGAATTAGATCCGGTTTTAACCAAAGGCGAGAATAAAGAATATTTACCAAGTATCTGGCAAGCTGGCACCCTTGATGGAAAAGCTTTTAGTTTTCCGTGGTATCTGACAACCAACGTGACTATCTATAATCAAGAACTATTGACTAAAGCAGGTGTAGTCAAACCACCGACTACCTATCAGGAATTAGCTCAAGCTGCCAAACAAATTAAAGAAAAGACAGGTAAATACGCGCTATTTACTACCTTTGTCCCCGAAGATAGTAATGATGTCCTCGAATCCCTAGTCCAGATGGGCGTGCAACTAATTGACAAACAGGGCAAGGCTGCCTTTAATACCCCTGCGGGTAGAGCCGCTTTTCAATATTGGGTGGACTTATACAAGCAAGGCTTGCTGCCCAAGGAAGCTCTGACTCAGGGACATCAACAAGGGATTCAACTCTATCAAGCAGGCGAAACCGCGATGCTCTCAGCAGGGGCACCATTTATTGATACGATCGCCAAAAATGCTCCTCAAATTGCCAAAGTCTCCGCCGTCGCTCCCCAAATATCAGGACAAACTGGCAAAAAAGGTGTCGCAGTGATGAATCTCGTTATTCCCCGCAGTACCAAAATGCCTGACGCAGCAGTCAAGTTTGCCTTGTTTATTACCAACACCAGCAATCAACTAGCTTTTGCTCAAGCGTCGGATACATTGCCTTCAAATATCAAAGCAGTTGCAGACTATAAGACTAAACTAGCGAGTAGTAATGATAAATCTGCTCTCGCTCAAGGAAAATTGATTAGCGCAGAGCAATTATCCCAGTCGGAGATCTTGATTCCCCCACTGAAAAATCTCAATGTACTGAAGAAGGCTATCTATGAGAATCTTCAAGCGGCAATGTTGGGTGAAAAAACAGTCGAGCAAGCGGTAGTTAATGCAGCTAGTATTTGGGATGCAGGGAAATAAGAAAATAGATCTACTGCTTAAGATTTCGGACTGATGCAAAAGATCTACGCGGTTGTTTGAAAAGTCAATTTTTACCTTTGACCCCCTAAGATCCCCGACTTCTTGAAGAAGTCGGGGATCTTATTCTGATTGGAAGATGTGAGTTGGATTAATTACGCTGATTTGCACGTAATTGTCCACAAGCTGCGGTTGCACCTAAACCTTTTGAATAACGCACACTGACAGCGATATGTTTTTGTTCTAATACATCGACAAAATCCTGAACATCTCTAGGTGTTGGTCGCTCGTAATCAGCATCCTCGATCGGATTGTACGGAATTAGATTAACATGGCTTTGGAAGCCGCGTAGGTTATTGGCTAACTCCGCTGCATGAGATCGACTGTCGTTCACCCCAGCTAAAAGCACATATTCTACACTCAGCCGTCTCCCGGTAATTTTCACATAATCCCGACATTCATCAAGTAAATCATCAATTGGGTAATTTTCAGCAGTGGGGACTAATTCAGTCCGGAGTCTTTGATTTGGTGCGTGGAGGCTGACAGCAAGAGTGACTTGGAGTTCATGTTCGGCGAGTTCGTGAATTTTACCAGGAATTCCGACAGTAGAGACAACAATCGATCGTTGCGAAATCCCGATATCTTTATTCATGCATTGAACCGCTTTCACCACATTGGTTAAATTAGCTAATGGCTCACCCATGCCCATGAATACCACATTACTGACCCGTTCCTGAAAATCTTCTTGGACAGTCAGCACTTGATCAATAATTTCGTGGGGCTGGAGATGACGCATGAATCCCCCCTTCCCAGTTGCGCAAAAAGTACAAGCCATTGCACAACCAACCTGAGAAGACACGCAAACAGTCAACCGTTTGGAGCTAGGAATCCCAACAGTCTCAATAATTTGACCATCTTTGAGTTTGAGTAGATACTTGACTGTACCATCACCAGAAACCGATCGATGATGAATAGTCGATCGACCGATCGGAGTATCCTTAACTGTTTCCCGCCACTGCTTGGAAAACACGTCAATATCAGCCAGCGATTTTGCGCCCTGCTGGTAAATCCACTGATATAATTGTTTACCTCGGTAGGCTGGCTGTCCTTGCTCCTGTACCCATGTGGTCAATTCTGCTAAACTCAAGCCTAGTAGTGGAGTAATCGTGCTTTGAGTGGTGGAATCTACGGTCATGACAGACATGTTTAAAGAAAAGTTATGATTACGGAACCGATCGAACTAGAGGATGAGGATAGGATCTACAAATACTCGCCACGATGATCCAGGAGAGAGGCTTCTGCTGTTGGCGTTAGCCTGCCGGAGGCACGGCAGAGGCTTTGCCAACGCCAACGATAAAATCAAAGATCGGATTACCCCTCTTATTTTAGGGCATTTCTTGCGAAAATGAAGGTAACTTAGGCGTTACCGTTTATGTAGTCTCTCAGAATGAGAATCTGAGGTATGGTTCTCCCTGATTCAACAAAATTAGCTCCCAACTTTCTCCTCCCCTATGGCTAGACAAATCGAACAAGTCGAACAAGATTTAACTCAACTTAAAGTAGCCAGTAGCCAACTAGGTAGAGAGCTAACGGCTGTTTACCGCAGCTACTTTAATAGTCTGGCACCGACACTCAAGCAACAGTCAATCCAGGGTTGTTATTATTTATGTACAAATTTTTATCCAGAAGCTTTTTTGAAATTAAATTATAATCAGCGATCGCAATTACTCAAAACATTGCAACGCGTGATTAGTAATGCAATTGCTGATTTGGTTATACATATTGAACCATCTCGTCGAACTAGTAATAATGATGAGGATGAACCAACAGGTGAATTAACCTCTATCCCGGTTATGCCAATTGACTGGTTTGCGACGCCCACATCTCTATCAACTTGGCAACAGAATTTAGAAGAAGAGCTGAGTCATAGTTTAAAGGAAATTTCTTACAAAGTAAATCTACTTTTACAACAGGCACAAATCATGCCACCTAACATTCCTAAGTCAATACTAGAAGCGAGTCCTGAAGCAGATCGACAAGGGGGGAACATCGCTAGTATCCCCAATTTATTAAGTGTATTAATCGGGCAAGATGGTGATCAAGAGCAGCAATTAGCTAATTTGGCAGAGGAGGAGCTAAACCAACGAGATGAAGATGAAGATGAGTATGAAAATAATTTCCCACAGATTATTCAAATTCATAGCCTCTATCTTCGTTTAACAGAAGTTGAATTTTCTGATGCGATGGTATTAAGTTTGCGAAAAAATATTAATCAATTAGGCAATAAAATTAAGGCTTTACGACGTGAGTTTTTACACAAACAACAAGAATTAAAAATCGCGGAGGCTGAGTCAGCTTGGCGAAATAGCTGGTTTGAATCTCCCTCTTGAAGATTGGGGGAGAAATTGTGAAAAGTAAGTAAACTTGCTAAAACCTACCTAACGCCTAACGCCTAAAATCTAAGTAAATGTCCGACGAACCAGACTGGTTAAGAATTCAAAAAGCTTTAGCGATCGAAGCGCAGTACGGTTACACTGATTTGGTGGGACAACAGTACCGCTTCGGTGAATTCTTGTGCTTGAGTTTCGGCAAACCACCGACACATGTAAGTTTTAAAGATCGTCAACATTGGCGCGAATTAGCCTTTGAATTTGCTAAGTATCACGATCTAATTCTAGTCGATCGCAAGTTATTAATTGCTAAAGCTAGTCAGTTTTTAACGATAGCCCAACAAGTTGCAAGTCAAGAAATTAATCGGGAACCAGTTAAGTTAGTCAGAGCGAATGAATCTCGTACTAAGGTGATCCCGATTGCATCCCCATCGATTCCCAAAATTTCTCCAGCCACAATCCCCAGCATTCAGGGTGATACTAATTTAACACTCGATCAATACCTACGAGATATTCCCCAACTTGGTATTCGCAAAGCCGAAATTCTAGCGAGATTGGGATTATTAACAGTCAAAGATGTTTTATATTACTATCCTCGTGATCATATTGACTATGCCAAACAGATAAATATCATCGAACTAGAACCAGGTACCACCGTCACCCTAGTCGGAATTATCAGAAAAATCAACTTCTTTACCAGTCCTAAAAACAAGAAACTCAATGTCCTCGAAATCACAATCAAAGACGAAACTGGCAGCCTGAAAATTAGTCGTTTTTATGCCGGAACTCGTTATAGTAATCGCGGTTGGCAAGAATCTCTCAAACGCAAATATCCCGTCGGTAGTTGGATTGCGGCATCGGGATTAGTCAAGCAGGGTAAATATGGCATCAATTTAGACAACCCCGAACTCGAAGTATTAGCAGATAGTGAAGCAAGTATTAATTCGCTCAAAATCGGGCGGGTATTGCCAGTTTATCCACTAATTGAAGGCGTGTCTGCGGATATTGTCAGAGAAGCCGTGATGACAGTTTTACCTGCGGCGGGGAAATTAAAAGATCCATTACCCAAAGTAGTCCGTGAACAGTATGGATTGATGGAATTAGCCACCTCAATTCAGAATATCCATTTCCCTGAAGATAGCGATACAAAAGGAGCCGCACGACGTAGATTGATTTTCGACGAGTTCTTCTATCTGCAATTAGGCTTCCTGCAACGGAGAAGTTCACTGCGTCAGATTCATACTCAAGCAATCATTAAACCGACAGGAGTATTAATCGATCGATTTAAAGAAATCCTACCATTTCAACTCACCAATGCTCAACAGCGAGTTGTCGGGGAAATCCTCCACGATATCCAACAACCAGCACCGATGAATCGGTTAGTTCAAGGCGATGTCGGTTCCGGTAAAACTGTCGTTGCCGTGATGGCAATTCTCGCCGCAATTCAGTCAGGTTATCAGACAGCATTAATGGCTCCGACAGAAGTACTCGCCGAGCAACACTATCGCAAATTAGTCGGCTGGTTTAATCTGCTGCACATCCCCGTCGAACTCCTAACTGGCTCCACCAAAACAGCCAAACGGAGACAAATCTACAGCGAATTAGAGACAGGAGAACTATCGATCGCCGTCGGCACCCATGCTTTAATTCAAGATAAGGTAAACTTTCGCAACCTCGGCTTAGTCGTCATCGACGAACAACATCGCTTTGGTGTATTCCAACGCGCTAAATTGCAGCAAAAAGGCTCCCAGCCCCACGTCCTAACAATGACAGCCACACCTATTCCCCGCACCCTCGCCCTCACCCTCCACGGCGATTTGGATGTCAGCCAGATTGACGAACTACCAGCCGGAAGACAACCGATTCAAACAAATGCCGTCAATAGTCGCCAACGCAGCCAAGTCTACGAACTGATGAATCGCGAAATCGCTCAGGGGAGACAAGTCTACATCGTCCTCCCCCTCGTCGAAGAGTCCGAAAAACTCGATCTCCGCGCCGCCACCGAAGAACACGAACGCCTAGCTACCGAAGTATTCCCCCAATATCAAGTCGGCTTACTCCACGGGCGGATGACTTCCGCAGATAAAGATGCCGCACTCGGCGCATTCCGCGATAACCTCACCCAAATCATCGTCTCCACCACCGTCATCGAAGTCGGCGTAGATGTCCCCAACGCCACCGTCATGCTAATTGAAAACGCCGAACGCTTCGGCTTATCCCAACTCCACCAACTACGCGGGCGCGTCGGGCGGGGCGAACATCGTTCTTACTGTCTGCTAATGAGTAGCAGCAATTCCAGCGACGCAAAGCAACGTCTACAGGTGCTAGAACAGTCCCAAGATGGATTTTGGATCTCCGAGATGGATATGCAATTACGCGGCCCAGGACAGGTTTTAGGCACCCGTCAATCGGGAATGGCGGACTTTGCCCTTGCCAGTTTAGCAGAGGATGGGGAAGTGTTGTCGATCGCGCGAGATGCAGCAGAAAAGGTGATTTTACAAGATAACGATTTGAGTCAGTCACCATTATTAAAGGCGGAGCTAGACTATCGCTTTCAGAAACTGATGGGAGGAAGTATTCTGACTTAGTAGAGATGTAATGTCATAATAGTCATAGAACTTCGGTCTAGCCTAATGTCTGCCAAAGATATTTTCCACGAAATTGTTAAACAAGCACTGCAAAAAGAACAATGGGTAATCACTCACGATCCATTGAGGCTGGAGTTTGGGGATGTTAAATTTCAAGTAGATCTGGGTGCCGAAAGATTACTGGCAGCAGAAAGAGGTACCGAAAAAATTGCGATTTAAATCAAGAGTTTTTTGAAACCGTCAGCCATTACAGATTTCTATGGAGCGTTAGGTCAGTTCTTGAGTTATAGGTTGGCACTCGAAGCATTAGAGCCAGAAAGATTGCTATGTATGGCAGTTCCTTTAGATGCTTACAGAAATTTTTTCCAACTTGAATTTACAAAAGCAGCTATCAAATCATACAAGATTTTGATAATAGTATATGACATAGATAATGAGGTAATCGTAAAATGGATAAAATAAGTAAATACCGTGAATTTGTAAAGTCTTTAATTAGCAATTATGCTGATTCAGATATTTCTAGCGATAAAGTAGAAGTTCAGTTACTTCTAGACTCAGATCGAGATCACTATCAGTGGATGAATGTCGGATGGCAAGGTTCAGATCGAATCTATCGCTGTGTAATGCATTTTGATATTAAAGATGGCAAGATTTGGCTACAACAAAATTTGACAGACAGAGATCCTGCTGAGGAATTGGTGGATATGGGTGTACCTAAAGGAGATATTATTTTAGGACTACAAATGCCATCCAAACGTATTTATACAGATTATGGCGTTGCTTAACAATAGGGAGCTATTCATTGGATGTTAGATATAGATAAATGTCAGGAAATATTAGAACATCATTTTTCGACTGTCACTCGTAAAGAGTTTCTCGCTAATCTAGAAAAATTTTGCCCAGAATTTATTGCAGCAGGAATCGATGATTCAAAATCGGTTGAAATTGAAAATACAGCAATTTATCAGAACTTAAATGCTGATATTTCAGTAGATCGAATTAACCTATCTCCAAAATCCAATTCACCTCGCATTCCTGGACAAGACAAGGGACGTGTAACTATGTCTGCTGACTTTAACGATCCTTTACCAGCAGATATCCTAGATGAATTCTATAAGTCTTGAATACTTCCAATCTGGATATTTTGAATTAAAATCTCAGGATTGATGTAAATGCTAGATATAGACAAATGCAAGGAAATCTTAGAAAATTATTTTGCAAACGTGACTCAAGAGCAATTTGCGATCGATTTAGAAAAGTATTGTCCAGAATTAGTTGAGGCAGAACGCAAAAGTATAGATGATTCTTATTTAGTGGTTCCGCCAATACTCGATCGATCTTATAACACCGCAGGAAAGGTAATTTTACAAGGTCAAAATCTGATTCAGTAGCAAAAAACTAACTTAGCCAGTATTTTCACGGATTTAGAATAAAATTAAGTATATTATACTGCTGAGTGAAAATTACGAAAATCTTTACATCATTCCAGGAGACGTTCTTCTGAGTAATTATGAGGATATTCTTGGTGACAGAGTTGAGCAAGCAGTTAAAAAAAATATTGTTAATAAGCTTACCGATCTCGATCGAGTTCATAACTGGGGTGATAGTAATTGGAACATTGGGAGAGTTCCAAATCTTCACAGTTTGATACCATATTCGTTGGAAGCACGCAAACCTGTTTTTGACTGTACATCCAAAGATGGACTTAATGGTGCTCATATTACTCGTGCCCGTGAATCGAAACAACATTTCGATCCTATCGTCTCCAAATTACTGGAAATTTTATAGTAGACTTTTTTGGTCAAACAAAATAAATCAAATATACATATTTTAGATCTATCGATCATGTCAAAATTGAGTTTCTATTTCCGCTTTGTACCGCTCTGAGTAGTTTATCTATGAGCCAAAATGAATCCGGTAGTGAGGCTCATTTAATCCCGATGCAAGATGCGGGATTACACACTTATTTGAGGACTTTGGACATCAAATTTAGCTGATTAGCCATTAACTATTCACCATCGATCGACTTAATTTCCTTGACTTGAATATCAAAGCCCCGATCCTGCATTCTATCTACTAATCCAGCGGCATCTTGAACCCAAAACTGTTTTCCAAACTGGACTAGTTGATAACCATCTTCACCACGGACGATCGCGTATACAGGTGTTTTCACTTCTAATGTGTCACCAGAATACTCTTCTAACATCGTCTTGAGCTGTTGAGTTTGAATATCATCGGTTGCTATATTAACTGGTAGTTCGATTAGAACTAAGTGTTTGGGTTCAACTTCAATGTCTACTGGCTTAGCAACAAAAGTGTAGTCGATCTCGATCGCTTCATCGACGATCATCTGGAGTTCATCGTCATCTTTTTTGCGACTAACTTTGCCGACTAAAATTACTGAAGTATTGCCAATTAGAGCATCTTTATTTTTCTCATAAGCCTCTGGAAAAACTACTGCTTCTAGCTTACTCCCTGCAAGATCGGTGAGCTTGAGGATTGCCATTGACTTATTATCTTTCTTAGTCTGGACTACTTTCACTTCGGTGAGTAGGACCACGATTTTAACGTCCTTACAAGGTTTCTCAATTTCCACCAGCCTTTTAAAATCATGCTGTTGCAACCTGGCAATTCTTTCAGCATTTTTGAGTGGATGATCGGAGACATAGATACCCAGTAGATCTTGCTCAAATTGTAGTCGTTCCTGAGATGAAAAATCACTCACAATCGGCGATTTTGGTGTAGCTTCAAAGCCTCCAGATTCAGGCTTTGAATCACCACCCAAGAGTAGATCGAATAGATTACCTTGCCCGATCGCTTTTTCTTTTGCCTTACTTTGTGACCACGGAATAATCACTTCTAGATCGTTAATTAGCTGACGACGATTGCGATCGATATTATCAAATGCCCCACATTGAATCAACGATTCCAACGTTCTTTTATTAACAGATTGCAAGCTAACTCGCTGACAAACATCTGCAAGTGACAGAAATTCACCACCTTCTTCTCGTGCGGTTAAGATATTTTCAATGGCTGCTTCACCTACATTTCTAATTGCCGATAAGCCAAACAGAATATTGAGCCGATTTGGTCGACTTGGATCGATCACTGGTCGGAATTTTACATACGATCGATTGATATCTGGTGGCTCGACTTTGATGTCCAAAGTCTGCTCACAATTATTCAGATATCTGGTCATCTTATCTTGATCTCCACTGTTGGCAGTCAAGAGTGCTGACATATATTCAGCCGGATAGTTAGCCTTTAAGAATGCGGTTTGATAAGTAACATAAGCGTAAGCAGTTGAGTGACTTTTATTGAAACAATATTCTGCGAATAAAACCATCTTATCAAATAGTGCATCTGCGATCGAATGTTCGACTCCTTTCTTCGCGGCACCATCGAGAAATTTCTCGCGTTGTTTGTTCATTTCATCGGCTTTTTTCTTACCCATACAGCGGCGCAAAATATCTGCTTCACCTAGTGTATATCCAGCCAAATCTTGAGCGATCTTCATGATCTGCTCTTGATAAACAATTACGCCATAAGTCTCATTTAAAATTGGCTCTAAAATCGGGTGCTCGTAACTGATTTTTTCGCGACCGTGTTTACGATCGATAAAGATCGGAATTAGTCCCGCATCGAGTGGACCAGGTCGGTATAATGCCAAAATTGATGATAGATCCTCGATACTTGATGGTTTCAGTCGTGCCACCACATCGAGCATCCCTGACGACTCTAATTGAAATACTCCTTCTAAGTCGCCCGATTCAACTTGTTTGTAAGTTTTCTGGACGTTAGGTGGACGTTTATTTGCAGTACCTTTAGCTAAAATCTTATAAGTTCGACGCTCCTCGCGCGTAATATCATCAGGGTCAATTTTATCACCTTTAGTTTTCTCGATCAGATCGATCGCATTTTGGATAATTGTTAAATTTCTCAATCCCAAAAAGTCCATTTTGATTAGACCCATTGAGTCGAGATCTTCCATATAATATTGGGTGATCACTGAGCCATCATTATTCCGCTGGAGCGGCACAATTTCATCCAAAGGTTGAGAAGAAATTACTACACCAGCCGCATGAACACCGAAAGTTTTATTAGTACCCTCGATTCGCATTGCCATATCAATCCACTGGCGCGCCGTGATTTTTTCACCAGTTTCAGGATCGGCATATTCGGCTGTTTCATAAGCTTGTTTGAACTCTGGTGATGGTGTCTTGTCGGAAATCATCACGGCTAATTTCGCTGGTTTGCCCCGTGCCACCGGAATCAATTTTCCCATTTCATTAGCTGCGGCATAGGGAATATTTAACACCCGCGCGACATCCTTGAGTACCGCTTTGGAAGTCATCCGGTTGAAGGTGATAATTTGCGCGACTCGCTCTTTACCATACTTCTCGGTGACATAATCAATTACTTCCGCCCGCCGTTCGATACAAAAATCCGTGTCAATATCTGGCATCGACTTGCGATCGGGATTCAAGAAACGCTCGAATAGGAGACAATGATGTACGGGGTCGATATTGGTAATCTTCATCGCATAGGCGACGAGAGAACCCGCTGCTGAACCACGTCCAGGACCGACCGGAATCGCCCGATCGCGTGCGAATTTGATATAATCCCAGACAACCAAAAAATAGGTCGAGAACCCCATTCGATCGATCATTTTTAGTTCAAAATCGAGCCGAGCTTGATACTCTTTATCGATATCTGTATATCTTTTTACCTGTAGCCGTTCCTGCAATCCCGCCCGTGAAATTTCCTCGACGTATGTAGCTGAAGTATGCCCAACTGGAATCGGAAAATCGGGAAAGTTTAATTCGCCGAGAATATTATAGGGCTGAATTTTATCAGCAACTTCAAGGGTATTCGCGATCGATTCAGCAATCACATCATCGGGTAAATGATCGCGGAATAACTGTGCCATTTCCTCCGCAGATTTGAGATACTCATTACCGCTGTAGCGCATCCGTTTATCTTCACGAATCAGTTGCCCTGTCTGAATACAGAGCAGCGCGTCATGAGCCTCCACGTCAAAACAAGACACAAAGTGCGAGTCATTAGTCGCAATCAGTTTGATATCTAATTCCCGTGCAATTCTAACGATCTCAACATTCACCACCCGATCTTCTTTCAACCCATGATCTTGGATTTCGAGATAGTAATCCTCCCCAAATCTCTCCTTGTACCACTTAGCAACCTTCCGCGCCGCATCTGCTCGCCCAGCCATGATTGCTTGCGGCACTTCCCCACCCAAACAACCACTTGTAATAATCAATCCTTCCTTATATTTCTCGATATATTCCTTGTTAATACAAGGACGCGCAAAAATGCCCCGACCTTGAAAACCTTCAAGGTGAGATACTGTTGTTAACTTAACTAAATTTCGGTATCCCTGAGTATTCTTGGCTAGGATAACTTGGTGAAATTTCTGATACCGCTTCTGCTGGGTAAAATCACCATTTATCACATACATTTCGTTGCCAATAATCGGCTTAACATTTCGAGCGCGACAGACCTTGATTAATTCGATCGCACCATACATTACACCATGATCCGTTAGTGCGATCGCAGGCATTCCCAATTCTACCGCTCGATCGACCAAATTGGGTAACTGACTAGCCCCGTCAAGCAGGCTGTAGTCACTGTGCATGTGCAAACCAACGAAAGACATAGGTTAAGTGGTAGAGGGCAGTTTATAGGGCGTAGGAACGTTGTGGGAAGGGAGATTTAGCTGCAACCAATTGTTAATGCGAGTGCAGGTAATAGTATTATAGTATGGCTTCTATAGTAATTTAGAACTACTTTAACGGATTTATGTTAATTTGTGATTTAATTTGATACTATGTACATAGTTGCGTACATAAATTATGTTCTCCACCGAAATTACCTCACCGACTGAAGCCAGAGCTGGATTCTTTCAATTGATCGATCGAGTCGCCCAAAGTCACCAAGTTTGTATCATCAATCGTCGCGATGGTGAAAATGTGGCGATCATCGCCGAATCAGATCTCAATAGCTTGATTGAAACTGTTTATCTGTTCCGTTCTCCGGCAAATGCGCGGCATCTATTGGATTCGATCGATGAATCTCGATCGGGTAAACTTGTCTCACAGAGTATTGAAGAGTTACGCCAGGAGTTGGGCATAAATGGCGAAGAAGAAGAAAAAATCTGAAGAATCGTCAGAAATAACTCCCGTTCAAATTGTCCGATTGATTTCAGTATTTACTACCAAATTTAAAGAAGATTTGGGATGGTGGTACAAAAACGATTCTAAAAAGGCACCCAAGATCCTCGATATGGTGACAGCCATCATGTCAGATCCATTTACAGGGATTGGCAAGCCGGAGCCTTTGAAATACATGGATTCAGATTATTGGTCACGTCGCATCGATCTGGAACATCGATTAATTTATATAGTGAATAACGAGAAAATTGTCTTTTTCACTTGTCGTTATCACTATGAATAAGACTCACAATATATTGGGCTAAACTTAAAAGAAATTACTTTTGTATGAGATAAAAACATTGAGTTTTATGAAAACATAATGTAAAGATATACTGATTTATAGGTCGATTTATCAACCAAAAAGAAACCCAACTTCTTCAAGAAGTTGGGTTTCTTAGCCACCGATATTTCTACATTTCTTCGGATGGATTGGATTGTCCCAGTACTGGTACTAAATAAGCAACTAATAAACCAACTACAAATCCGCCGCAGTTGCGTAATAGCGGCAATAATTCCTGGGTGCGAGTGACTACGGGTGCGACTCCAAAAGCGAAGAATAAAATTCCCCACAGTGGTGAGAAAATCAACGCCCACTGCCAAGCAAAGCCCTCTCCAGGCTTGCGATATTGTCCGGCAAAACCGCAGATTACGCCACCGATAGCTGAACTAATCAGAGTGAGGTTCCACTGTTCGTCGGGTAGTCCAGGCACGACGTTACAACCGCCTTTGACTAGGCAAGTTTTGACGGCTTCAAGTGAGTCGATAATCGCGCTGTCTTCGCCATTTTCGCGGACATAGTACATATTGCCAAATCTGGTTTGGAGTTCGATCCAGAAGGTTCTGGGCATGAGTTTGTAGACATCATCACCGACGCGGAAG
>JANYIT010000296.1 GCA_025358725.1 Chamaesiphon sp. GL140_3_metabinner_129_sub | reverse complement strand
TGTAGGGGTGCCCCTTGTGGGTACCCTAAAATTGTGGCAGTAATCGTAAAGTACAAAATGCCCCAATTCAGCAACGCTTAGTTATCATTGAGATCGATCGAGTCAGTGATGAGATTGACACCCAGCCAATTACTCAATTCTCGTGCTAGCCATTTAAGCTCACGCTCGGTGAGATCTTGTCCTGTACTGAGAATTCTGACTGGATCTGTTTGACGTAATTCCATCATCAGACTAACTTTGGGGATTTTAGCGTCGGGATGCTGATAGCTATCGACAATTATTTGACTAATTTCCTTCGTTTTAAGGTGTTTGGGACGACCTCGATCGAGTCCATAGAGATGCTGAGATAATGTAAACTGTCGGCGATCGATTGTCACGATCGTCTGTGACAGAAACTGATCAGCCAGATCGAATGATATCCGCATCGCACCTTTCAATAGCCACAATGTAAATGGCAACACAAACATCAGTGCCACACCCAAACCCACTTTTACTGCTACATCCGTAGTGGGAATTGCTAGTGGTATGGATAGATAGATCGCCAGCGAGATCGCGCACAGCACGAGTAAATTAATACCACCAGCTAATCCGAGCTGATGGATTGCTACTCGATCTGGTCGAAATCGTGCCGGAATCGTCAGTTTCAATCGATCTGCTTTACTCGTAAGTTGAATTTTGCTCCCAGAGGGTTGACGCATGATGGTTAGTTGAAAGTTGAAAGTTGAAAGTTGCGACGTGTGTTCTGGAGGTTCCCTCCAGGTTGAACACGTCAAGACAGAAAGTTGAACGTTAAATGCCCCCTGCAAACAATAGCCTAAGCTCTAAACCCTAATTGAATTGGGGGTTTTGAGTTATTGGGAAAGCGTGATCTGGCGACGATCTACTATAGCGAGCTATATCCTTTTCCGTGGTGAAGTTGGCACTATTGAGTTGTTGTTGCAAAGGTTGGTGAGAGTCAATCACAATACCTGGAGATTTAGATGTGGGCGTAAATCGAGCCTGAGTCCATAGCAACCAGCGATTACCAGGTGGAAGTGTCTCTAGTTGTTGGGTTTGACTAGTGAGAAAAACTACTGGACTAGGGAATATTTCGGTTTGTGCTGGTTCCCCGATCTCCACTGCGGCGAGAGTTTCTAGGACTCTTTGTTCACCAGAAATTAAACTAGTACTCGCCGTCCATAATTTGACATTGAGGGTGGGGGATTGACTGGCATAAAAATAAAGCGAACAAGCCGCAATTACTGCTTGTTCAAAATCGGTAGCATCCCAAGTTGTCGAGCCGTTATCGAGGTAAATGATTAGATCTTGTTTAATACCACGCTCGATTTCCAGTTCACGCACCTGAAACTCTCCGTATCGGGCACTCGTGCGCCAATGGATCGATCGCATCGGATCGCCATAACGATAAGGACGGAGAGATCGAGTGATCCCCTCGGTGGCTGCTTCTAAGTTACGGCTAGAAAACTGTTGACTGATAGATCGATCTCTACTATCCATGTCATCAATGAGTGGACATCGATCCAATTTGAGGACTTGCGGATAGACATAGGCGATCGCGGGAGCTTGCCGATATCGCTGACACCAAAATAACCCGATCGGCGCACCACTTCGCAGGGCAACTTTTCCCCACTGATAGACTCCTCGCTGCTCGGTAGCCTGTTGATACACCCATTGATATTCTTTTTGAGGTAAAACTTTTTCTACCGTGGTTAAAGGTGGATTTAATTGGTTGAATGGACTCAGATCTTGGATTTGGAATAAGGTTTGTACCTGCTGAGTCGAATTGCGAATAGTCAGCGCAATTTCTAAATCCGCTCCAGCAGTAACTGGAAAAATTGCGGCACGATTGACTGTGAGAGTTTGGATCGATCTCAAGGGCAAAATTGCACCGACACCAAGTAACGCTACTCCCACGCCACTCAATACATACAGCCAACCAGCCATCGTATTAGTTGCCGCACCAAAGAAGCAAATCGTCAGTACCATTAACAGCCATCCAGCATAGGCGGGGGCTACCCAGTGAGTTTCCAGCCATTTAGTAGCGCGTTTGAGCATGAGAATTTAGATTCAGCGATCGAGATTAGTCGTTAATACGATCTAGAGTACCCATTCACCATCGTTGACGTAGCGTCTGGATCGAGAGAATCGGTGAATTATAATTAATTGTAGTTTCTCGTTTGTGCCGAATCAGCGCAAACACGGTAAGATTTCTATCTATGCATCTCCGTATGGTTGCAATTTACGACAATGCGCTGTTGTCGAAATTGCACTAACTAATTTTTACCCATTAACAACATCTTCAGGGTTATCGATCGAGTTTTCTAGTGCCTATCTGTATCTGAATATTCATGGCGATCCAATTTTACCAAGGTGTTTCGGCTTACTATCATCGAACCGCGATAATTATTTTACTGGTGGGCTTCTTCGTGAGATTAGTCATCTCGATCTGGCTCAATCCAGGATTTGATGAAGCTTATTATTATCTCTACACGCTTCATCCCGATTGGAGTTATTTCGATCATCCACCACTCGTTGCTTTGACAACAGGTATCGGTGTTTGGTTGACGGGACAAGTATCTCAGTTCACAATTCGGATTGGGACACTACTGCTCTACACTGGCTCGTTAATTTTTCTCTATCTAGCCGCGCTAAGATTGTATACGCTCCAGATCGCCATTAATACCCTCGCGATCGCCTCAGCAATTCCCATTTTTCAGATTGCCTTTGGGATATTAAATATCCCCGATACACCACTATTATTTTTCTGGGCAATATCATTGTGGTTAGCCGCACAAGAATTTTTTGATTATCGTGTTTATCGCCCCAGTTTTCGATTGACATTGCTTTGTCTTACCGTCGGTTTGGCATGTTTAGGCAAATATCATGGATTTATTTTAGGATTAGGTTTAATTGGTTTTTGTCTATTTAGTCCCAATTATCGTCGCGCGCTCACATCTAGATGGTTCTTGATTGGCATCCCGATTTTTCTACTGACAATTTCACCAATATTGTACTGGAATATCAATCACGACTGGGCATCATTTCGCTTCCAATCAGGACGAGCTGTCCCCAATAGTGGCTATCATCTCGATCGCGTAATTGTCACTCTATTAATAGAGATGCTCTATTTATTTCCCACTTTTGGTTTACCTTTATTATGGGTAGTCATTCGGACTGCGATCCAACAAGTTAAAAACTTTAATTGGCGGAAATATACAAGCAGTGGCGCATTTAGGACTGAATGGGATTTAGAAAAAAGAGCATTACTATTGTGGCTCTCATTACCGCTTATCCTCGGATTTACCCTCATCTCTGGCTATCAACAAATTTTACCTGCTTGGAAAATGCCTGGATATTGGTCGGCAACAATGCTATTAGCTGAACGAGTAGCAATCAGCCGCCGAAACTCTCATGCTCGTGTTCCCTATCGATGGTTCTTTGGATCAGTTGGCGTAATTATTTTACTATTATCGATCGCGCTATCTCATGTTGCCTTTGGGACATTTCAAACTTCAGGTAAACCTACAATATTCGGATTATTACCAATATCAATTAAAACTGATAATTCAACTCAGATTTTTGATATCCAACAATTACGTCAAGGTTTTGTCAGCAATAGTAAGTTAAATCAAGCCTTGAAAAAAGCCGATTTTGTTTTTACCAATCGCTACTATTTAGGCGGACAGATCGGCATGGCGATCGAACCAATCTTTCACAAACCTCTAACTTGTTTTGATCCAGATTTACGTGGTTTTGCCTTCTGGTCGAAGCCAAAACAGTGGGTAGGCAAAAATGCTATTTATCTGGGTAGCAAGACTTTTCAAGTCGATCTAGATGCAAAAAAAAGCTATCCTAGTTACTTCAAAAAACTAACTAAGTTAGGTGAAATTCCCATCCGCCGTGGCGGGGAAATAGTCGAAACTTTTAGTGTTTATCAAGCCCAATCTATGTTGAAACCGTTCCCGCGTCTCTATGGGAATTGATGAATTAGATTAAAACAAGAAATAACGTTGAGCCATCGGTAAAACAGTCGCAGGCTCACAAGTAAGCAACTCCCCATCTGCTCTTACCTCATAAGTTTCAGGATTAACTTCCATCCGTGGAAGTGCATCATTTAACTTCATATCCCGCTTACTCACATTCCGAGTCCCCGATACCGCCAAAGTCTGTTTTTTCAATTGCAATTGATCGGGTAAAGGTTGCTCCATCGCCACCTGAGAAATAAACGTAAATGCTGTATTAGTTCTCGCACCACCATAACTACCAAACATCGGGCGCATGTGAACAGGCTGAGGTGTGGGAATACTGGCATTCGCATCGCCCATTTGTGCCCAGGCAATCATTCCACCCTTAATTACTATTTCTGGTTTGACTCCAAAAAAGGCAGGTTTCCATAATACTAAATCGGCAATTTTTCCAGACTCGATCGATCCCACATAATTCGAGATCCCATGTGTAATTGCTGGATTGATTGTATATTTGGCAATATAACGTTTTGCGCGTAAATTATCCGCAGGTTGATTGTCATTTGGTAACCCACCACGTTGGACTTTCATTTTATGGGCAGTTTGCCAAGTCCGAATAATTGTCTCGCCAATTCTGCCCATCGCTTGGGAGTCGGAAGAAATCATACTAAATGCACCCAAATCGTGGAGAATATCTTCAGCGGCGATCGTTTCGCGGCGAATTCTCGACTCTGCAAAAGCAACATCTTCAGGAATACTCGGACTCAAATGGTGACACACCATTAACATATCCAAATGTTCGTCTAGAGTATTTAAAGTATACGGGCGAGTGGGATTAGTAGAAGAGGGCAATACATTCGCTTCGCCGCAAACTTTGATAATATCTGGCGCATGTCCACCCCCCGCACCTTCGGTATGATAAGTGTGAATTGTGCGCCCTTTAAAAGCCGCAATTGTCGTCTCCACAAACCCTGCTTCATTCAGCGTATCCGAGTGAATCGCCACCTGGACATCATACTCATCCGCCACATTCAAACAATTATCGATCGCGGCGGGAGTAGTTCCCCAATCTTCATGCAATTTTAACCCAATTGCTCCCGCTTCAACCTGTTCCACTAATCCTTGCGGTTGACTACTATTCCCCTTCCCCAAAAACCCAATATTCATCGGGAACGCATCCGCAGCCTGTAACATCCGGTACATATTCCACACCCCAGGCGTACAGGTAGTTGCACTCGTTCCCGCTGCTGGCCCCGTACCACCGCCAATCATCGTTGTAATACCCGATGCGATCGCCACATCAATCTGTTGAGGGCAGATAAAATGAATATGGGTATCAATTCCCCCCGCCGTCAAAATCGACCCCTCCCCAGCGATAATTTCGGTACCTGGGCCGATAATAATATCAACATGATCCTGAATATAAGGATTCCCTGCCTTGCCTACCTTGTAAATCTTCCCATCCTTAATCCCGACATCCGCCTTAATAATTCCCCACCAATCCAGAATCACCGCATTGGTAATCACCAAATCTACCGCACCGTCGGCATTAGAGATCGGCGACTGTCCCATTCCATCCCGAATTACCTTACCACCACCAAATTTCACCTCATCCCCATAGGTAGTCAAATCTCGCTCGATTTCGATCAATAATTCTGTATCGGCTAACCGGACTCGATCGCCTGTAGTAGGGCCGTAAGTCTGAGCGTAGGCGCGGCGATCCATTCTGTAACTCATATTCTGTCTAGGGATGAGGTTAGGTAATTATTTGGATTTTACTCGAATGGTGTGCCAACGGCTATGGGCGATCGATCAAATGATTGGAGATCTCGATCTCCCTTAATTAGTACAATACTTATGTAATCATTTAAGTTTCCTAGCAGAAATCCAAACGCCTAAAACACAAAAATGACCCACAAGGATATTAATATTTAACCCTGAATATTAGGTAACTGAGAAGTCAACAATCGATCCATCCACCCTTCAAAATAAGCCATGTTTGTTGCTTGCTCTTGTGGATCTTGACTATCTAATCTATGGGGAGCCAAACCTAATATTGTCGCGCTAGTTACACAGTACATCGACTTCTGAAAACTCTGACAAATCTTTACTAATAAATCGTCTTCTTGGCGTTTGGTACGTTGGTAAATCTCATGCAGATAGGGCGGAATAAAATGCCGCATATCCTGCATCAATAAAGTCGGTGGAATTCCAGAACCGCCGATCGGCAGCGGATCGGCATATAATGCACCATAGGTAAATTCATCCTGCTCGACGGGAATTTGATGAGCTTGGGCATTGTAAGAAACTGTCCCTAAAAAGGGTGTCCCGCGAAAGAAAACTGCTTCTACATAAGGTACTGCTACATCCATTAAGAAGGTTAAATTTGCTGAGGCTGGTAAGATATCATAGGATTTGCCATCGATTTCGACCGCATAGTTAATCGGATTTCCCGCAGCGGCTACTAATCCGGCTTTGATCCAATCTACTACCTGAGGAATATTAGTTACTTTCCCTTGTTCGTAAGCCTTGCCTAATGTGAGGAAGATATCAGACATTACTTCCCAAAATTGACCGAGGGCATTGTAATAAACTGATTGACGTACTTGCTCTGGCAGAAATTCGGGAAAGATCCGATGCAAAAGTTTAATTACGGGATTACCTTTAATTTTGGCTTGGATGGCTGGTTCGATTAATTCGCGAAATTCTGGTGATTCGATATATTGCTCTAGTTTACCGCCGCCATGCCAGAGCATAACTTTCATGCAGTATTCGGCATACTCGAAGTTAATGCGATCGTGCCATAAATGCTTTGATAATTGATCGATCGATACTTTATCATTAAAGTACTTGAAAAATGGGAATATTTCTAAGAATTCTCGATCGGCAATATGTTGGAGATTCTTTTGATAGGCATCCAGTACATAGCCATAACTATCCAGGATGCCGACAACTTCTTTAACGTTATCAGGACTATCTGGTAATAGACTTTGCCCATTATAGAATCGATCGATATAATTGGCGAAACGATGGCAAGTATTAGTTTGAGTCATGGGAGAAGATGGGAGATGGGAGATGGGAGATGGGAGATGGGAGATAAGGACACTTATCTCTCCTCTATATCTCTGGTGATTCTAAAATTACTTGAACTTGCCCGGAAACATTATTAACAATCGCCGTCGGTTGATGAAGAGTGGCTAAAATAGTTGGTTCACTCCAACGGGTAATCCATCCAGGCTGAAATCCGAAAATGACGATCGCGGCTGTTAAGATCATTGCAGGATAACGTTCGCGCCAGGAGACACCTTCGAGATTTTGGACTTTTTCTGATAGTCGTCCAAAAAAGGCTTTGTTAATTAGTAGTAGATAATAAACCGCTGTTAAACCCGTGCCAATCATACAGAGTAGAGTTTGAACTGGGAAGACTGGAAAACTACTGCGAAAAATCAGGAATTCGGCGACAAAGCCTACCATCCCTGGAATTCCCGCACTCGCCATTACGCCTAATACCATCAAGCTCCCAATTACTGGCATTCCCCGCTCTGGATTGAGCAAACCTTGTAGGATTGTAATATCGCGCGTTTTAGTTTTCTTATATACTACTCCAACACAGAGAAATAGAGCCGCAGAAATCAAGCCGTGACTCACCATCTGAATCATCGCTGCGGAAAAACTTAGGGGTGTACTCGCAGCGGCGGCGAGTAAGATATAACCCATGTGACTGACGGAGCTATATGCCACCATTCTCTTCATATCTGTTTGCGCGATCGCCATCAATGCACCATACAATACACTGATGATCGCCCAATCTGCTAACCAAGGTGCGGCAATCTGCCAAGCCTCTGGAAATAGTCCCACACAGAAGCGCAGGATGCCGTATGTGGCAAGTTTAAGCAGGACTCCAGCAAGTAGGACGGAAATCGGGGTAGAAGCCTCTACGTGGGCATCTGGGAGCCAGGTGTGAAATGGGAACAATGGCATTTTGATCCCAAAGCCGAGGAGTAATGCACCGAGCAATAAAAACTGTTGACTCAGGGGTAAGGCGTGTGCTAGTTCGGGATTATAAGTAAAGCTACTGCTTCCGCCAAACCAAGCTAAACCTAAGAATGCAGCCAGAATTAAGGCACCGGAAAGAGCGGTGTAAATTAAGAATTTCGTCGCTGCATAGGCGCGTTTTTGTCCGCCCCAAATCGCGATTAATAGATACAGCGGAATTAATTCTAGCTCGTAGGCGATAAAGAATAGCAGTAAATCTTGGGCTAAAAATACTCCAGACACCGCCGCATTTAGTAATAAAATTAGACTGTAATAAAGTCGGGGTCGATCGATCTTTTCGTCGCTACTATAAATTGCTACCCAAGTCAATAAACTATTTAGAGCGACTAAGGGTAATGATAAACCATCGATACCCAAACGGTAGGATAAACCTAACGCATCAATCCATTGGAAATTCTCGACGAATTGCATCCCAGGATTGGCGAGATCGAACTTTGTTAATAACAACACTGTCCATCCAATTACCGCTACTGATACCCAGGATGCGATCAAGCGAGTCTGCCCTGGATAACAGGCTGTTACAGCCGCACCGAGTAAAGGAACTATTAATAAAACACTAAGCATAAATTAAATAATTTGAAATATGAAAACCTATACAAATTAATCTGTAGGGGCGGGTTTATACTATCGACTAAAACGTAGCCAGATATTTCATTTGAACCCGCCCAACCCCACCAGGAAAAACGGCATGTAAAAATATAATGATTTTTGGTACGTTGTCCAGATTTTGGTGCGTTACGCTCGATCGCTAACACACCCTACGTTTTAATTGTTAAAACTTCCAAAACAACCAGGCAATCGTTAAGCCCAAAACTCCAGCACCAACAGTAATTGTGAGCGCGTAGTTTTGCACCTGACCTGATGTGCCATATTTCAAACCTTCGCTACTGAAAACTGTTGCGAAACCGACTAAATTGACAAATCCATCGACCACATATCGATCGATCCAAGCCGTAATTTTTGATAATTTCACAACCAGCCAAACGATCGTATTCTGATAGATTGTCTCTACATAAAAATCGTAAGTTAGTAGATCTTGAATCCAAGGTAGAGAAAGTTTAATCGGGGTGCGATCGGATCTAAAATACAACAATCCACCGACGACAAATCCGAGGATGGTAGATAAGCTAATCGAGCTATATTCCAACAGACTAATATCATCCAAATCTGGTAATAATGAGAGCTCCCACATCACCGCAGGTATCATTAGTGTAAAGACTGTCAAAAACACCATTGGTAATGCTAACGGCCAAGGTACTTCCGGTGCTCGTCTGGTTTTGGGCTGAGTTTTGCCGAGGAATACCAAGCCAAATACACGGGTGAGATTAAAAGCAGTTAAACCATTGACTAATAAGATCACCGCAATCGCCCACGGATAGTCTAGCCACAGCCCTTTAAAGCCATCCTGGAACGCCCAAAATGCACCTAATGGGAAAACCCCTGTCATCGCCAATGTACCGACGATAAACGCGATTGTCGTGGCAGGCATACTCTTTGCCAGACCGCCAAATTCGTTGACATCCTGATTATTGGTCGTCAGAATGACACAACCGACGCTCATGAAAATGAGAGCTTTAGCGATCGCATGGGCAAATAATAAGAATAGCGCGAAGCTAATCCACTTGGCACCGATCGCAATAAATACCAACCCCAAATAAGCACTGGTGGAATAAGAAATCGTCCGCTTGATATCAATTTGGGCGATCGAAACCAGTGTAGCCCCAATTGCTGTCACCGTCCCAATTACCATCAACGTTGTCGTCACAACTGGGGACAGATACAAAATCGGGTGAACCTTAATTAAAATATATGCCCCACCCGTAACTACCACCGAATTCCGCAGAATCGAAGCCGGATTCGGCCCTTCCATCGCCTCATCCAACCATAAGTGTAGAGGAAACTGAGCGCACTTCCCGATCGGCCCAGCAATCAACGCCAACCCAATCAGCGTCGCCGTCGTAGGCGAAATATCCGCCGTATCGCACCACTTATACAGATCGTCAAAATCCAGACTACCAGCAATACTCGACAGCGCAATTACCCCCGCAAACAGGACAATATCCCCAGCTCGCTTCGTCAAAAACGCATCCCTCGCCGCCTTTACTACCAACGGTTGAGCATACCAAAAGCCCACCAGTAGATAAGTACACAGCGTCAGCAATTCCAACAACCCATAACTCACCAACAGTGAATTACTAATCGCCACCGTACTCATCGCGCCCTCAAAAAAGCCCACCAACGCAAAAAACCGCGCCAGTGCCCAATCCTTCTCCATGTAGCCCAGGGCGAATACCTGAGCGATCAAACTCAATACCGTCACCGACTCCATCGCCCCGACATTCACCGCTGACAACTCAAAAGTCAGATTCAACTCCAACCCCGCTACCGTCAGCCAATTAATCACAATATGGTGCGGAGCCTGATTCCAAACTGCCCGAAATAGCAGACTACCATGAATAAACGCGATCGTTGTCATCAAAATATTCAAATAAGCCGCAGGTCTTGGCCCCGTTCGGCGCACCAATCTCGTCATCCAGGGAATGCTCAAAATAGCTCCCAGCAAGCCATAACAAGGTATCAACCACCCTGTGTCTAGCAGTATCTGCTCCATAAATCGCGCCCAACTAAATAATATGTAAATTATTTTAAAAGATTGTTTTAAGACCAATTCGCAGCTCAAACCACGACTTATAGCCGGAATTCACAACACTTCAATCGTAAAATTAGAAACCTTAATATATTTTAAACTCCCACTCATTATCTATCAAACGTGACCTTGAGAGCCATTGTCTTTCGATCGATTGAGGAAAATCACGATCGGACTTCTCGAACAAGTCGAGGATATAGTCATAATGCTCGAAATGCTTGCAGTGAACAGATCCAAGCTATTGCCGCTCAGGGATATGCTCGATCGACAATCGAGAATGATAAGAATAATTCATAGAGTATATCCAATATTCATTTCAAAATTAAGCGGTATATCTCTATGCATAGAGAAATAAATGATATAAGCTTGTTTAAGAACGAGTCAAGTCTATGAATCAATCAATAGATAGCGATAATTCGTTAGCTCATAGATAAAAGTCTATTGTTTTAAAATACCTAACTCTATCAATAAACTGATTCTTATAAAACAGATCATTAAAACCCAAATTGTAGATCTATAAATTAACAAGATGGAACACATAGTTAATCAATTTTCTCGACGTAAATTTATCCTTACCGCTGGAGCAACAGCGATGGTGGGATTGGGATTAAAAGGCTGTACCACTAATTCTGGTCAATTAACACCAATTAAAGCTGCTAATGTCAATGGTGGTGGTGAGATCGAAACTACTAAAGCGAGAATCGGTTTTATCGGTCAAACTGATGCAGCTCCATTAGTAATTGCTAAGGTCAAAGAATTGTTCGCCAAACATGGCGTACCGGATGTAGAACTGGTCAAACAACCGTCTTGGGGGGTAACTAGAGACAATCTCCAAATTGGTTCGGCTGGGGGTGGTTTGGATGGGGCAATGGTATTGAGTCCGATGCCTTATCACATGAGCATGGGGACGATTACTGTTAATAATAAAAAGCTACCGATGTATGTGGTAGCGCGGTTGAATACTGGGGGACAAGGTATCTCAGTTGGGAAGCTTTATCAGGATGCAAATGTTGGCTTAGATTCTTCTAAGTTAAAGGCTAGAGTCGATCGAGAAAGAGCCGCTGGTAATTATCTTCGGTTTGCCCATACTTTCAAGGGTGGAAATAGCGATTTGATGCTGCGCTATTGGTTGGCTGCTGGTGGAATCGATCCGAATAAAGATGTGATTAGTTTGGTGGTGCCTGGTTCTCAATTAGTCCCAAATATTAGAGTTAATAATATCGATGGTTTTTGTGTGGGCGATCCTTGGCACGTTCGCTTAATCAATCAAAAGCTGGGTTACACCGCTTTTGTTACTAATGAATTGTGGCAAGATCATCCTGAGAAAGCTCTAACTTTTCGGAGTGATTGGATTGATCGAAACCCTAATACAACTAAGGCAATTGTCAAGGGTTTAATGGAGGCACAACAATGGTGTGACAAGCCAGAAAATCGCTTAAACATGGCGACAGTTCTTTCCGATCCTGAGTGGGCAAAAGTACCAGTTAAAGATATCCAAGATCGATTGACTGGGCGAATTAATTATGGTAATAATCGCCCGATTGCCGAGCAAAGTCCGAATATTATGCGCTATTGGGATAACCATGCTAGTTATCCATTCAAGAGTCACGATTTGTGGTTCTTAACTGAAAATATGCGCTGGGGACAAATCTCCACGAATACAGATACCAAGCAAATAATCGATCGGGTAAATCGCGAAGATATTTGGCGATCTGCGGCGAAGGAATTGAATCTAGCTGCAGCCCAAATTCCTACTAGTACTTCTCGCGGGGTGGAAACATTTTTCGATGGAGTGAAGTTCGATCCAGACAATCCCAAGGCTTACTTAAATAGTTTAAAAATCAAAGAAGTCTAATTAAAATAGAGAGGATAAATAAATCATGGCTAGAACTATTAATCGTCTACAACCCAACAGACTAGCACAATTATTAAGTAATAAAAAAACTCGTAAAATAGTCGCTCCACTAATTGCCGTCGCCGTACTGCTAGTAATTTGGCAACTTTTAACTTTAAGTCCCGATGCTAATTTACCTAGTCCGATAAAAGTAGTCGAACAAACCTGGGAGTTAATTATTAATCCGTTCTTTGATAAAGGAGCAACAAACAAAGGACTATTCTGGCAGATTTGGGCAAGTCTCCAGCGGGTACTTCAAGGCTTTACCCTCGCGGCAATTGTTGGCATCTCAATCGGGATTGTGGTTGGTACTAATGAGTTTCTATATGATGCTCTCGATCCAATTTTCCAGATTTTGCGGACTATTCCACCTTTGGCTTGGTTGCCGATTGCCCTAGCCACATTTCAGCAATCTAATCCTTCGGCAATTTTTGTAATTTTTATTACTTCAATCTGGCCGATTATCCTTAATACGATCGCCGGAGTTCAACAAATCCCGCAAGATTATGTCAATGTCTCGAAGGTGTTGCAGTTATCTAGAAAAGAGTATTTTCTTGATGTGGTATTTCCCGCAACCGTTCCCTATATCTTTACCGGATTGCGAATCGGTGTTGGTTTATCTTGGTTAGCAATTGTCGCAGCCGAAATGTTAATCGGTGGTGTGGGGATTGGATTCTTTATCTGGGATGCCTGGAATGCGGCTAATATCAGTCAGATTATTATCGCTTTATTGTATGTCGGATTGGTTGGTTTGTTGTTGGATAAAACGATCGCTTTTATCGCGACTAAAGTGGTTCCTGATGAAACGACATAGGTGAGAGATCGCATTCATAGTTTTCTAGTGAGGAGGGCGGGTTTGCATATGAATTTTTTGTGCAAGCGAATATCGTTAGCAGAAACCCGCCCCTACAGATCTGTGAAATGCCAACACATTAATATATCAAAGCTATTCATATATCTCGTAGGGGCGGGTTTATGCTAGTTAATCCAGTTTTGCAACATCCAATCCCAAACGAACCTGCCCAACCCCACCAGCAACAATCGATTATTGTCGGATAATCGCCAAAAAAATGAATTTTTGATTGCAATATAAAACCAATTAACATAGGTAAATAATAATGTCTAATTTTGTTGAAGTTGGTCAAGTAGGTAAAACATTTAATCTCGCCAATGGGGGTAGTTATATTGCCTTAAAAGACATCGATTTAAACATCCGCAAAGGTGAATTTATTTCTCTAATTGGACACTCTGGTTGTGGTAAATCTACCCTATTAAATATTATCGCTGGCTTAGATGGAGCGACTGATGGCATCGTTTTAGTTGATGATACACCAGTGACGAAACCAGGCCCCGATCGAATGGTAGTATTTCAGAATTATTCGCTGTTACCCTGGCTAACTGTCCGTGAAAATATTGCGATGGCGGTGAATAAAGTTCTCCAAGGACTACCTAAAGCCGAGCGTGAAGATATCGTCGAACACCATATCGATATGGTAGGCTTACGCGCCGCCGCTGACAAGAAACCTGGACAACTTTCTGGGGGGATGAAACAACGAGTTTCGATCGCTCGTGCATTTGCAATTAAGCCAAAAGTTTTACTTTTAGATGAACCGTTTGGAGCCTTAGATGCCCTGACTCGTGGTGGTTTACAAGAACGGTTAATGCAGATTTGTGAAGAGAATCAGGTGACGGCGGTAATGGTGACTCATGATATCGATGAAGCATTACTATTATCCGATCGCATCATCATGCTCACAAATGGCCCAGAATCTAAAATTGGGCAGATTCTAGAGGTAGATATTCCTCGCCCACGCAAGCGTTTAGAAGTAGTCGAACATCCTAGCTATTATAGTTTGCGAAGTGAGATGATCTACTTCCTCAATCAACAAAAACGAGTCAAGAAAATTCGCGCCCAAAAAACTACTGTAGTCGCCCGTCATGGCTTGGAGAAAGTTAATATTCAACTCGGATTTGTGCCGCTTACTGCTTGTGCGCCGCTGGCGATTGCCAAAGAAAAAGGCTTTTTCACCAAATACGGATTAGATGAAGTTAGTTTAGTCAGAGAATCGAGCTGGCGCGGGATTGTTGATGGGATTAGCGGTGGCTATGTAGATGCCGCCCAGATGCCCTCTGGGATGCCTGCATGGTTAACTTTGGGTGGGAACAACGATGAGCCGTTACCCGTTGTCACAGCCCTGACAATGGCACGGAATGGTAATGCAATTACGCTCAAAGAAGAGTTATATCAACAGAATATTAGGACTCTAGATGACTTCCATCAATTTATCGTTAATACTCCAGAAAAACGGCATAACTTTGGGATGGTACATCCATCTTCGATGCACAATTTATTGTTGCGATATTGGCTAGCTGCTGGTGGGATCGATCCCGATAATGATGTCAAATTAATGACAATTCCACCTGCCCAAATGGTAGTGGATCTCAAAGCAGGAACGATCGATGGTTACTGTGTCGGCGAACCCTGGAACTATCGCGCCGCCAGTGAAGGAAAAGGCTTCACAATTGCCTCCGATTTAGGGATTTGGAATGGTCATCCTGGCAAAGTATTAGGAGTCCGCGAAGACTGGGCAAATATGTATCCGAATACCCATATTGCCCTAGTCAAAGCATTATTAGAAGCCTGTAAATACTGCGCCGATCCAAAAAATGTTAACGAAATTCGTCAACTTCTATCGCAAAAAGAATATCTAGGGATGAAGGTGGATTATATCACACTCGCCGATCCAAATAACGATTCAGGCATCCACGATCCACACAAAGAATATGCTCACCCCCAATTTTTTGGTAATGGTTTAAATCGTCCTAGTCGCACTGAACAACTATGGATTATTACTCAAATGGCACGCTGGGGAATTACCCCTTTCCCGCGCAATTGGGTCGAAATTCTAGAACGAGTTTGTCGGATGGGTGCTTTTAGTACTGCCGCGCGAGAACTCGGTTTAGATGTCGATTATAGTCGCAACGCAATCGAATTATTTGACGGTGTGAAATTCAACGCCGAAGATCCGATCGGTTATCTGAATCAGTTGAAGATTAAACGCCCGATCTCGGTTGCGGAAATAATTCTCGATCGACGGAGAGGTTGATGGTGATAAGTCGTAGATTTGAATCCCCCTAAATCCCCCTTAAAAAGGGGGACTAAGATTCCAGTTCCCCCCTTTTTAAGGCGGCTAGGGGGGATTCAGATCTACGATCGAGTACAAAAAATCTTCGCAAGCGTTCTAGTAACTCTAAATAATAAATATCATGACAGTAGCTCGATCAATATCCAAAAATTCTCAAAAAACAGCCAACAAACCTCCATTTTTATTGGTTGAAAACGTTGCCAAAATTTACCCCACAACCAAAGGTATTTATACAGTCTTAGAAAATGTAAACCTCACTGTCAACCAAGGTGAATTCATCTGTTTGATCGGACACTCCGGCTGTGGCAAATCTACCCTATTAAATATGGTAGCTGGATTTAGTCAACCCAGTATCGGTAGGGTTGAATTAAAAGGAGAGCCAATTCTGCAACCTGGTCCCGATCGAATGATGGTGTTTCAAGGCTATGCACTCCTCCCGTGGAAAACAGCTTTTGAAAATGTTTATTTAGCAGTTAATTCTGTCTACCCTACTAAATCCAAAGCCGAAAAAGTCTCGATCGTCCATGAACATTTAGCGATGGTAGGACTGGCAGATTCTGCCGATAAAAA
Source organism: Chamaesiphon sp. GL140_3_metabinner_129_sub (assembly GCA_025358725.1). Classification (GTDB taxonomy): domain Bacteria; phylum Cyanobacteriota; class Cyanobacteriia; order Cyanobacteriales; family Chamaesiphonaceae; genus Chamaesiphon. The sequence continues at coordinate 4,362 of JANYIT010000296.1, read as the reverse complement.
GCCCCGTCAACTATCAGGAGGAATGAAACAACGAGTTGCAATTGCCCGTGCTCTATCGATCCGTCCTGAAATCTTGATTCTAGATGAACCTTTTGGAGCATTAGATCAAATTACTAAGGAAGAGTTGCAAGAAGAATTAATGCGAATTTGCGGCGAACAAAATTGCACCGTCTTAATGATTACCCATGATATTGACGAGGCATTATTCCTCGCTGATAAACTAGTGATGATGACAAATGGCCCTGCGGCTAAGATTGGTGAAATTCTAAATATTCCGTTTGAACGTCCACGCGATCGCGACCAGATTATGGAAGATCCAGAATACTATAATTTACGCAACTACGCGCTTGATTTTCTCTATAATCGTTTCGCTCATGACGATGAATGATCGATCGATTATTTAACGTGAATTTGGGATAATAAAAATTGATTTTCTCCGCTCAATCACCGCCAACGATTGAAATCGTGGCTCGTATTACAAAGTCCGCCTTCGCGGACTAATAACCTAGTCCGCGAAGGCGGACTTTGCATCATGAGCAGAGACTTCAGTCTCTAGGCTCTTCCGATCCCGAATTCACGTTACTGTTTAACCGGAGCTATTAAAGATTCCCAACTTGAGATCGATTCTCGAAGCGATTTTGGTAGGCTCTGCTTTTCTAGATCGATAAATTGTGTCGCCGCAGATTGGCTTTGATAAGTCGTCGTCGGATAGTCAGCAACTGTGGCACTTGTCAGGTAGGTTAAACCATTTAAGTTCGGAAATTGACGATTATCTAACGTTTTTTTGAAAGCATTCAATTGATCGAGTGATAATGTCTTAACCACCACTGGTGCGAATCTAGCCGTGGGTGAAGATTGATAACGAGTAATTTTGCCATCTTGAGTCAGGACAATGCTCGTCATTCTGCCTGTAAAATCGCCGGAGATACTACTGCGAAAAATTTCATTAGCAGCCAGCGGTGCAATCTCGCCAAAGGTGCCAAACAAAACTTTAATTTTCCGCTTTGCACCACTGGCGGTTTCATTTTGAGCGATCCGATCGGCGTTCTGACTGAGATGATAAATATAGGTACGATCGGGACTAGTAACGATCGATTGCCAGCCTTTAATCGCAATTTTAGTACAGGCTCGATCTGGGCGATAGATACCCAGACAACCATCATAGGTTTTGGCTCTAACTTCGGTAATCAGAAGTTTTCCCGCCTGGGTATTAGTTTCCTTTACCACCTGTTGAATCAGCTTGCTGGCAACTGGTTGGGGTAGCACACTGCGATCAGGATTTTCGAGGCGGAGCATCTTACCCGTGCGATCGGTACGATAATACCAGGTTTGCAGCTTGTCACTCACCTCAACCCGCCAACCTGTCACGATCGCCATCGTGCAAATTTCCTCAGCTTTGGGCAATCCCAAGCAGCCATCCGGCCAATTCTGCTCAGTTGCGCTCACCACCGCCACCTGAGCCACTCCAAACTGCTTTTTGACGGCTTGACGAATCAATCGAATTACCGCAGGTGCAGGAGCCTGATTTGCCTCGCTGGGGCGGTTAGTTTGTTGACTCAGGGCAGGAATATTTGCGGTACTAGCGATCGCACAACAGATTGTTAAACTTGCACAAATTACAGTCAGCAACAGTCTAAACTTTGAACACTGAAATCGAGCTGAATACATATCTTTCACCACAGGAGTTTCGAGGTTAATCGGCGGACGATCCACTCGGCTATAGTTACTCTGACACTCGATCGATGATGAGAGTTTCCGGCTGGAAATATGTACTTGCGGAATCACATTTCTTCAATTTTGACGATACCACCCTCAACATTATCAACCTGTAATCGATAACCATAGAGCATTGCCATTCCTAGCAGTGGTTCTGTTTCTGATGCCGCAATATCTATCGTGCGGTATTTCCCATCCCAAATCACAGTTCCCGCGTAGAAGTCAAATAAAGTTTCGCTGCCATCGCCCAATGTTGCCATATTGGAAATAGTCCAAGGTAACCCCAGACGCATGATGATTTCAGAAGGCAAAGATAGGAATCCATCAAATCCGGTATCAATCACGGTATCGATAACTTGCCGTTGTCCAGAAGAGTTACCAACTACCAGCGGAAGTGTTGCTTCACGACGCAAATTTACAACTCCGTAGATCATGAATCCTTTTTCAAGCTCCGCGATCCAAAATGGTAAAATGCACGATGTCCAATCCGAATGCCCCAAGGTTGTGCATCAGGGTTGCGTTCAAACAGCCGATCGGTTGCAGCTATAACCGTTTCATCGACTTCAAATGCCCCTGTTTCAATATCGATCGCCACAATCTTTCCCTCATTTCCAGCCTCGACTTGCTGCCGAATGCTGGATTCATAGAGTGCTTGCCCACGTTGCGCTAATTCTTCTTTACTATGACGACGTTGGCGAATTTCCATCGGTCTAACCTACGCGATTTTCTTCTTTCATTCTAGCTTGGAGCGTTGGAAGATACACCACTCGATAGTTAATCTGACACTCGATCGACGATCAGTATGCCCAAATGCGTGATGAATTGCTTCAGCTCATGAAGAATTTCAAACTCTGCTACGAAATCCCCAATAGACCTAAAAACTACATTGCCCCCCAACTGCTCTCTCCCAATCAGCCTGAATATGATTGGGACGACACCGACAATCTAATCCTGCGTTATCACTATGAGTTCATGCCGAAGGGAATGCTCACCCGCTTTTCCGTTGAAATGCACAGGCTCATCGATAATGTCCTGATCTGGAAAGATGGAGTGATCCTCGCCGACAAGAATGCTCGCGCTGAAGTGATCGAAGTCTACTACAAAAAGGAAATCCGCATCCGCATCTCTGGTAAATTCAAGAAAAGCTTGCTTGAAAAAATTCGTCACGAATTCGATAATATTCACGCTTCATATAACAAACCCGAAGAACCTCCCGAAAACCATCGACTTCGCTACCAAGAATTCATTCCCTGCAATTGTTTAAAATGCGATGGATCTCAATCGCCTCATTCCTATGCACTGAAGAGCTTAGAAGAACGTATTAAGAATAATCGTCACGAGATTGAATGCGATATTAGCTATAAAATGGTTAATGTGCGTGATTTGATCGATGATGCAATTGGGAATAACCAGTCTAATCGAGCGACTGAAAACGAGCGAAGAAAAGAATATCCACAAGAAGCCTATGAAGACATGCGAGAAATCGCAAAACTAGCTGTTAGCCAAGACATAAACATTAAACAAGAACAAACAATGACAGACGAATCAAAATATTTCAACGATCTCAAAGGTGCAAAGATCACAAACTTTGCCAATGAGGTCAAAGATACTGCTCGTCAACAAGCCAACCAAAACAACTACACAGCACCATCACAAAGTCTTGTAACCGCAGCAAAGGAAATCAAAGACTTGCTTAACCAAATCTCCGCTACCGACAAAACCAACAACCCTACACTCATTGCCATCCAAGCGATCGAAGCGATCGAAAAAAATCCCACCCTCAAAGATCGCATCATCAACGCTGGGAAAGAAGCTGGATTTGCAGCCCTCGATGCTGCAGTCGATCATCCCGCCGTCAAAATCGTCACCGCAGCCATCAAAGGTGCGATCGACGCTTATTGATATGCCATTGATCGTAACCGCTAAGGATGTTAGGACAATAAAACTAGTGCTGTTACAAACCCGACTTTTTGGAAAAGTTGGGTTTGTGCCCTAACCAATATGGCAACTGATATGATGGTGCTATAGGAGGATACTATGACTTATACACAGCCAAATACCGACATAGATCTCAGCATTATTCCTGATGAAGATATTGCAGTCATGGCTAAAAAAATGCAAGCAGCCGGACAGATGCAGATTGCCAAAGACATTGCTAGCCTGAAAGCAATGGGTGAGCCAATCTACTACGAAATCGGCAATAAATTGGTACGTGAAGAATCAGATGGACGAAAATTCGAGTATCGGTTACAGGCAGATGGTACCGAAGAAATTCTAGACGAGCTGCTGTAAACCATGCCAGAGCTGATTGTAATTGCTGGCCCCAATGGAGCTGGAAAATCGAGTTTGACAAAGCGTTCAACTACCAACATTCCCGTTATAGAACCCATTTGGGATCTATTCAGGCAGCTAGACGCTTGAGCATGAGTCGAATAAAACATAGGTTGAGTTTAGCAGTGGCATGGTCAAGAGTTCGTTCAAAGTTTTTGACCAGACTCTTGCAATGTTCCATCCAAGCATTTGTGCGTTCGATTACCCAGCGAGTGGCAACTGGCACAAAACCAGTTTTACCAGTTGCTAGTTTCTCTGTGGGTGTAGGTTTGGGGGCAAGTTCAAACCTAATCTTGGTCATAATCTGAGGATAGG
>JANYIT010000291.1 GCA_025358725.1 Chamaesiphon sp. GL140_3_metabinner_129_sub | reverse complement strand
CAATTGCCTTCAATACTTCGGATGATTCGATGATTGGATTGATTAGTGAGAATTCTTTTAGTTGCAATAGTCTGACCCTCGCCTATTCAAGATTCACCCCTAATCTACCTGCTTTTGGCTTAACCGAGAAGTATTGATAGTTGAGGGACAACACTCGATTCTCGTTCCGAGAGGCTCCGCCAACGAGATGTCCCGCTAATGTCTGCAATATTTGCCCTGTTTCAATGTCCCAGCTGTTAATCGTTTTATCGTTACTACCCGTCGCTAAATATTGCCCATTGGGACTAAACTTGACACACAGGATCTCAAGGGTATGTCCCTCAAAGGTTTGTAATAAGTTGCCTGTCTCGACAGCCCACAGTCGAGCGGTTAGATCTGAACTACAAGTAGCGATCGATCGACCATCTGGACTAAATACTATATCAAAAATCCAATTAGTATGTCCGGCAAAACAGCCTAACATTTCGCCAGTATTCACATCCCACAATCGCCAGCAATCATCGTAACTAGCGGCTGCTAAGAGTTGGCTATCAGGACTAAAGGCGATCGATCTGACGAGATGAGTATGATTTAATGTTGTGCATAATTCGCCTGTGACCAGCCATAAATGCACTACCGTGCCGTCCAAGCCTACTCCGGCGATGAACCGACCGTCATGGCTAAATTTGACGTTCCAGACATCCCCTGGTTGGGTGGAGAATGTCCTGATTAAATCGCCAGTTTCAGCATTCCATAATTTGACAGTACTATCGGCACTACCACTGATGATCGATCTACCATCGGCACTATAATCAACTGACCAGACATTCTGTTGATGTCCGGTGAATGTCTGGAGCAGTGTTTGCGTCTGCACATCCCACTCTCGCAGGATTCCATCGTGACTGCCCGTTAATAGTTTAGTCCCCGTCGGATCGAATAATACTGATCCGATTAAATTAGAGTAACCCTGCCAGTGGTATAGTTCTTGCCAGGTGGTGGTGTCCCATAAGTATACCGATCGATCTCCACTGGCTGTCACTAAGAATTTGCCATTGGGACTAAAATGGATACTGGCGACCCAAGTGGTATGTCTAGCCAGGGTTGCAACTCGTTTGTCAGTGCCAATATCCCAAACTTTGACGACATTACCCACATTGGCGACAGCTAGCATCTGACTATTGGGGCTAAAATCGATCGCAAAAAACCAATTGCGATAGCCAGTCAGCACTTCTAAGGTCGTCCAGGTATCAGTAGCCAACAGTCTAATCGTACCATCACCACTACATGTTGCTAGCATCTGACCATCGGGACTGAATCTCACCGACCAAACTCGATTAGTGTGGTCGGTTAAGGTGTGCAGACAGTCGCCTGTTTCGGCATCCCAAATTTTCACGGTGGCATCATCACTACCCGACGCGAGAAATTTTCCATCGGGGCTAAATCTGACTGAGTATACCGATTTGGGATGTCTCGATCTATCGTTAATCAATTCGCCTGTCGAGACATTCCACCATCTGATTGACCCATCGCCGTGGGCTGTTGCGAGGATGTAGGTTTCGCCCGACGGTTGAGCTACTTTTGTCGGGCTAAAAGAGAGGGACAAGACATGGTAATTATCGACATCTAAAACGTGGAGAGTTTGCCCCGTAGCCACGTCCCACAGGCGCACGGTGGCATCTTGACTGGCACTGGCGAGGACTTGACCGTCGGAGCTAAATGACACTGACCAGACCCAATTTGTGTGCCCCTTTAATAGAAAGTGGATTTTTTTGGTAGCAACTTTGGCGAGGTAAATACTCCCGTTATATTCGGCGGCGGCTAGTTGGGAGTCGGGGCTAAAAGCGATCGCAAAAATACCGCCAAAGCTATGGGTAAAGGTGGAGTTGGTGAGATCGGCACCGCTAAAATCGACGTTGTGGAGGATCGCCCGTTGGAAATTGACTTGCCAGATTGGTAAGTTGGAGAAGTTGTAACCTGTCAGATCGATTTCGAGGTACCGGAACAGATTAATTAAATTTCCGGCACCATAATGGGGAACGCCTTGATAGTGAGTTTGCAAGCTGACTAGCACCGCTTGCAGATGTTGGACTAATGCTAATTTATGCCCAAAATGTAATTGTAATTGACTGGCAATCGGCCCTAAAACTAGCCGTTTTTGGATCGCGTGGAGATACTTGGGTGATTCTGCCGCCATCAGGGGATAACTCATCCACAGGGGTAAGTCTTTAAGCCGCTCTGCGTGTAGATTCCAGTTTGTTAATTCGCTGACGACTCGATCGATCGTCCGTTCAGTCATATATTCCATCACCACCGCCTGTTGGGTGAATTTGCCGCGACTGGCTTCGATCAGCGATCGCCTACCCAGGCTCTCTAATCTAGACAGGAGACGGGATTTAGTCGTAACGGGAATAATCTGGGCGTGTAAATCGGCGATCGATACCCAGTTACGTTCGATCGCTAACCAGTACATAATTGCTTGTTCTTTGGGCGCAAGTCTGTCGAATTGTTGGTCTAAGAGTTGACGAATGCCACTAAACATGCTGACTTCTGCATCCAAAAATCTGCGGATATCGCCATCGAATAAATCGGCGATGGAGGTAGCCACAATCTTTAGAGCTAGCGGATTTCCACTATAAATTTGGCGTAACTGATCTTGATCGACAGTAGCCGCTGACAGCCCTTTGGCATCAAATAACGCCTCACTTTCACTCGCATTCAGTCCAGCAATATTCAACGTCCGCACGGGCAATTTCTCGCCTTCTAGCGGGACAATCGCTTCAGGCTTTTCCCGACTGGTGACTAATAGACAGCTCTGATGTGATGATGCCCCAATTTGATCGAATAGTTCGGCGTAACCTGGATATGACTGGATCTGGCTATACGTGGCATTCTGAGCGGGGATAATCGCCTCGGCATTATCAAATATTAATAAACATCTTTTCTGGCGCAGATAGTCTAACAGATGGGAAATTTGGGTAGAAAGATCGAGCGTCGGCGCAATGGTTTCGGCTTGGTGGGAAAGGATTTGAATCAATTCGGGAATCAGCGTTTCTAGCGGGGGTGCATTCCGAAGCGATCGCCAAACGATCATAGTAAAATGGGATTGCAACTGTTGTGCCAGTTTGGTAACTAAAGTGGTTTTCCCAATCCCACCCATCCCCAATAGCAGCACTAACTTACAGCGATCTTCATTTACCCAAGTGGTGAGCGTGGTTAATTCCTCAACTCGTCCATAAAATACGGAAACATCTGGAGCCTCACCCCAGTCAACATCGGGATAGGGATTAAATGATTGGCGTGGTACTGGCGTAATTCGATCGATTTGTGGTTGAGCATCGGTAGTATCACTAGCACCAGGATACAAATAATCGCGACGTTCCAAGATCAGATTAAAAGCTGCAAAACAAAGATCGAGCGTCTGTTTATCTACCGGAGTCGCTTGCTCTACCATTATTGCAGGTGCGCTATCAAAAATCTTGGATATCGTCTTGAGTGAAAGTCCCGTCAATCTAGACAATTCTTCCTTAGTATACCGATCTCCGAAATTGGCTAATTGTTCTGCTTCCCACCGTGCGGCTTGCAGCTTTTGGTACCCTGATATCGTTAAAGTCGCCCCCCGTCTCCGGCTAGTCTTTCGACCGCTATGCGGCACGCTTGCGTGATCGACCATTCTCAACTCATTCGTAATTTAATCTCAATCGTGCGGCAATCGATTTTTACACATTCGACACACGTGTAATTATCATCAATTTTGGACTCGATCGCAATAACTTAATGGGGACTTGAATAACCTAGTTCTATTTGAGGTGTTGCGGAGATCTTTACCCCACCCCAGCCCTCCCCTTTCTAAGGGGAGG
>JANYIT010000287.1 GCA_025358725.1 Chamaesiphon sp. GL140_3_metabinner_129_sub | reverse complement strand
CCTCCCCTTTCTAAGGGGAGGGAGCAAGAGCCGCTCCCTGCGGGGGCGGGATGAAAGCCCCCACGCTGGTTGAGCTAAGGAACTTTGCTTTCCACACTAGGATCTAAAGCCCCCTTTATAAGGGGGTTTGGGGGGTAAGTCTTCGCCGAAGTCGGTTAATAGTTATCAAGCACAAAGATCCTTAGCTTTGAGTCAAGTTATGATATGTAGCTGGGTATTGGGTGAATCGACCGAGTGCCACTATTCACTAGCCACTACTTAACAATGGACTTTTCAGACCAAAATTTATTAACCGTATACCTTGGGGCATTTTTACTGCTATTGAGTGTTGCGGCTTTCTTTATTATCAAGCAAATTGTCAAGACTCAGAAAATTGAAAATGCTCTGAAGAAATTAGAGAAAAAACTCAAAAATGAGCGTGGGACTATTCCTGAATATTATGAATTGGGTAGCATTTATCTAGAGAAGAAGATGTTCACTCAAGCGATCGCCATGCTCAAAAAAGCGATAAAAGTTGAAGATGGAGATACGCCAGAAATGTCTCCTGTTCATAATGCATTAGGTTATGCCTATTTCGGACAAGAACAGTACGATATGGCAATTCGTCAGTATAAAGAGGCGATTAAACTCGAACCAGAATATGTGATGGCGATGAATAATCTCGGTCATGCTTACGAGCAGAAAAAGCTGATGAGTCAAGCTTTAGGTATCTATGAGCAAGCTTTAGAACTAGAGCCAGAGAATGAGACTGCAAAACGACGAAGTTTGTCACTTCGTCGTCAATTAATTGTTAGTAGTAAGTAAGCTTAGTTGAAAGTTGAAAGTTGAAAGTTGCAGGGTGAGTATTGCCCATCATCCAGGCTTCAACAATTACCGATCCGATCGACATTTTTACCAACCTAGTTTAGTGTTTAATTTTTAGCAAGATCGATTGTTGTTTTTAGAAGGAGATTTTATAGTGTCGGATTTATTAACAGGACAAGTGGCGATCGTAACTGGAGCATCGCGAGGAATTGGGCGATCGATCGCGTTACAATTAGCGCAGGTTGGAGCTAAAGTAGTCGTAAATTATGCCACTTCTAGCGGTGCTGCGGATGAATTAGTAGCGCAAATTGTGAGTAATGGTGGTGAAGCAATTTCAGTTGGCGCGGATGTATCGAAAGCCGAACAAATTGAGGCACTAGTCAAGACTGTGATGGATAAATGGGGACGAATTGATGTCCTGGTTAATAATGCCGGAATTACTCGCGATACTCTATTATTGCGGATGAAGTTAGAAGATTGGCAAGCAGTTATTGACACCAATTTGACTGGAGTATTTTCATGTACTCGCGCAGTTAGTAAAATCATGCTCAAACAAAAGTCGGGCAGAATTATTAATATTGCCTCTGTCGCTGGACAAATGGGCAATCCAGGACAGGCAAATTACAGCGCGTCTAAAGCTGGGGTAATCGGTTTTACCAAGACGGTGGCGAAGGAGTTATCGAGTCGGGGCATTACCGTCAATGCGGTAGCTCCAGGGTTTATCGAAACTGATATGACGAATGATTTAAAGGCAGAAGGGATTTTACAATTTATTCCGCTGGGTAGATACGGAAAACCCGAAGAAGTTGCGGGCATGGTAAGATTTTTGGCGGCGGATCCGGCGGCTTTATATATTACTGGGCAGACATTTAATGTCGATGGTGGAATGGTGATGGCGTAAGTTTGTCAGAAGAGAGCTTTGATAAACTAATATTATTTTAGCTTTCTTCAATTTCTGTATTTTCAGCTAGAACTTAGATCGCTTAAAACAGAGTAAACTTGACGCTGTTCAAATAGAACTAATAGATTGCTGTCGATCTTGCCTGTGGCAGCTTCTTGATGCAAAATAGCTAAAGATCGATCGAGTGATAATCGCGATTTGTATGGTCGATCGCTGGCAGTTAGAGCATCATAAATATCCGCGATCGTCATAATCTGGGATTGAATCGGAATTTCACTAGCAATTAATCCCTGAGGATAGCCACTTCCATCTAATTTCTCGTGGTGAGAGCCAGCAATATTGGGTACATTTTGGAGATGTTTTGTCCAGGGAATTTTACGAAGAAAATCATAAGTGTGGCTGACATGTGATTCAACTATTAAGCGTTCGGCTGCGGTAAGTGAACCCCTAGGAATCAAGAGCTGTTCGATTTCGGCGGGGGTAAGTAATGGTTGTAAATTGCCATCGAGATCTCGGTAAGTATATTGTGCTAGTTGCTGGAGATCGGTGACAATTGTATCTAATTTTTGGGTGAATTCTGGGGTGCGAACGACATCAGGTTGGTTGAGTTTATTTAATAATTCCCAATAAGATTGCAATCGATCGAGTTTAGCTGTTAAATCAAGATCTAACTGAGCTAAATATCCACAGTGGCGACAATTATCGTCAGTTTGATGTTGATGTTTGAGAGCGGGATTGAGTAGATAGGTGAACTTCTGTTCGGCACATTCCAATTCCCAGGTACGCCGGAGGAGATTGATGCGGTAACTAATTTCGGTGAGTTGATGGGGGTAGAGTTTTTTACCTTTTTGGACGATTGCTTCAGGAATACTAATTTTGCCAAAGTCGTGGAGGAGAGCTGCATAACGAATTTCTTGGATTTGACGATCGTTAAATCGGATCGATTTGAGTAGCCCCGTCTCGATGCTATTGACTTCTTGACTCAGCCGCACGCTCAATTTGGCTACTCGTTCTGAATGTCCAGCAGTGCTAGGATCGCGGTTTTCGATCACCTGGACTGATGCTGTCACAAATCCCGCAAATAGTTCCTCAATGCTCTCTAGAAGGTGATTGCGCTCGATCGAAATCGCCGCTTGGGAGGCGAGGGCGCGGATGATTTGCTGTTCCCAATCAGAATAGGGTTGGGTAATCGATAGGGCATTTTCTGGCGTGATTTGGAGATTGGCTGTGAGCTTGCGATCGATCAGTTGTAGCACACCGATTGTCTCTCCATCCCGATTTTGCATCGGTAACACCAGTACCGATACAGTGCGGTAGTTAAACTCTAGATCAAAATGGCGATCGAATTTGTAGGGAACATCGTCACCAAGTGCATAAGCATCAGGAATATTGAGAATTTCGCCTGTAGTTGCTACATATCCAGCGAGACTCTCCAGATTAAAGGGAATACTCGTCAACTGCACCGAAATATTCGGGCGAGAATCAGTCTGAGCTGCTTTAAATATCAGCTTTGGTTCGCTGTCACTCCGATCGACTAAATAGACGCTACCTGCGTCACTACAGGTGATCTCCCGACTTTTTGATAAAATTAGGTCGAGTAGTTCTGTTAAATTAAGACAATCGGATAGTGCTGTCCCGATTGCCAGTAACTGTTCGATTGTTTCTCGTTCGGCAGCGATACTGGTAAGTGAGTCTGAAAATGTCATTACAGCATCGTCCAATTAACTATCTATGTAAATAAATTTAGCTCTGAAACTCTTCATCCTCGAAATCTCAGGGTGTTCGATTGTGGTTAGTTTCTAGATCGATTGGGATAGAAGGTATCTCCCTCTTAATTATATCAAACCCAAAATTCTTAAATAAATTACCATTCTTTCGCCACTAATGATTGATACTCAAATCACGGCTGTAACTGTATATACTGATCGCGCTCTAGTCACTCGCCAAGGGATAATTAACCTGACAGGCGCAGAACGCGAACTGACGGTTAGTAATTTACCGACTACGCTCGATCCTGAATCAGTACGAGTCAGCGGAAAAGGTCAAATTGCCGTCAAATTACAGGGAGTAACTACCGATCGTCAATATACCACCGAACCTGTCGCCGATCGCATAGCCCAACTATCAGCCCAAATCGAGCAGTTAGGAGCTGACAAACGTCGTCTTCAATCACAATTCGACACTATCAAGCTCCAAGCCAATTTTGTCCAAGGCTTGCGCGAGAAGACACAAGAATCTTTTTCATGGAGTTTAGCACGTCAAAAAATTGGGCTAGAAGACACCCTAAATTTCCTGGACTTCATTGGTACCAAAACTACCGAATATGCCTTTGCAGGGGAAGATTTGCGCCAGCAGCAGCAACAAATTGACAAGCAGATTCAGAGTTTCCGACTCCAACTTGAGGAAGTTGAAACACCCTATAGCAAACAGAGTTTTGAAATTACGATCGCGATCGAGCCTGCTGGAGCTGGAGAGTTTCAACTAGAATTGACTTATGTCGTCAGTAGAGCACATTGGACTCCACTATACGATCTCCGAGTCCAAAGTACCAGCAAGACAATTCAACTAAATTACCTCGCCGAAATTGTCCAAACAACGGGCGAAGATTGGTCTAATATTAACCTGATTCTCTCTACCGCCAAGCCTGGTTTAGGGACACTTCCACCTAAATTAGATCCTTGGTATATCGATGCATCCGCACCTCCACAAATGATGCATAAATCCAGAAGCATCGTATCAAAATCAGCATCAATGGCAATGCCTGCCGCACCAATGTCTGTTGGAGGTAGTTTCGATCGATTGGAGGAAGTCGATGAGATGTTAACAATGGAATATCCGGCAGAAACTGTCGTCGCGGAGGTATCCCAACAGGGCAGTGTCGTCACATTTCAACTAGGCGGTGGGGGGAATATTCCCAGTGATGGCAATCCTCACAAAGTTACTATTTTTAACGATAACTTCGGCTGTGAATTCGAGTATATTGCCATGCCCCGATTGGTGAGTTTTGCTTATCTACAAGCCAAAGCTAAAAATCGTGCTGATGGCACCACTTTACTACCAGGGAAGGCAAACATTTTTCGAGATGATGTATTTGTCGGTACTAGTAATTTAGAAAATATTGCTCCAGGGCAAGAATTCAAGCTCAATTTAGGTATCGATGAAGGAATTAAGATCGATCGAGAATTGATCGAACGACAAGTTGATAAAACATTCCTCGCTGGCAATCGACGGATTACTTATGCTTATCGACTGAGTGTGACTAACTTACTGAATGTAGTTAGTCACATCCAAATTAATGACCAAATCCCCCACAGTCGGAATGAACAAATCAAAGTAAAACTCATCAAAATCAATCCTCAAATTCAACTAGGAGAATTAGGTAGATTAGCCTGGGAATTAGATTTGCCTGCTAATAAAAAAACTGAGATTCAATATCAATTCTCGATCGAACATCCTGAAGGTATTCAGTTACAGGGATTAGATATTTAAGGTAGTTGAAAGTTGGAAGTTGAAAGTTGGGGGTATTGGTGATATTTGGACGAAGGAGAAAAGAGCGCACACCCTCAATTTCCACTCGCTGGTTAGTTGCCTGGGGCGACAGCTTAGTCGGGAGATCGTTATAGTGCAATGAAAGGTTGGAGATCCTTAGCGCTGTCAATAGCTATATCCTTAGCCCCAGTGGGAGATTTTTGGTAATGGGCGATCTGTGGTTGAGTAATCGCCAGGAGCTATCAGAAAAACTGGATCTCACTCTCACCTCAGAGATTCGTGATATTGATCTTGTCGCGCGGCTCTGGGAGCGATGGGGCATCGAAACTCCAAGCTTACTGCAAGGCATGTTCGGGCTAGTGGTGTGCGATTTAGAGTTACAGCAGCTTCTACTAGTGCGAGATCCGGTGGGTGCGAGGACAATCTATTACACTATGGGCAAGACATGCTGGATTGCTCCCCAAATGAGTAGTTTAAATCCCTATCGATCGAATCAGCTAGATTCGATCGCTCTCCGTGATTACTTAACCTGTTCTTTTGTCCCAGGTGAGCGGACAATGTGGCAGGATGTGCGGGAAATTCGCCCAGGAACGATGCTGAAATTACCTGGAGAACAAACTACTACCTACTGGCAATTACAAGAGCGTGTAATCGAGCGGGAGTCACTAGCATGGCATGGCGATAAACTGCGATCGCAATTAGAGCAAGTCGTCAGCGAATATTTACCCAAACAGGAACCAGTTGGGGTATTTTTATCAGGCGGATTGGATTCTAGCTGCATTACGGCTCTAGCAACCCAATTGCACAATGCCCCAGTGCATACTTATTCGATTCATTTTGGGTCAGAATGTGCCAATGAATTAGAATTTTCCACGATGGTGGCAAATCATTGTCAAACCAACCATCACATCTTAGAAATTACCTTCCAAGATATGTGGTCACAGTTGCCAGAAACAATGGCATATTTAGACGATCCGATCGGCGATCCTTTGACGGTACCAAATTTATTGATTGGGAAATTAGCACGTAATGATGTGTCAGTTACGCTCAATGGTGAAGGTGGCGATCCGTGTTTTGGTGGTCCAAAAAATCAGCCGATGTTGATTGATAGTTTATACAATTTGGGCATTAATCATGACCCATTGCCAGCTTATTTAACTTCTTTTCAGAAATGTGCAGCAGATTTACCCCAACTACTCAAACCAGAGATTTGGAATCAAATTCAACAGCCGTGGATATTTGAGGAAGATTTAAATTCAGAGATGAGTTTTCTCAATCGATTGATGTCCCTAAATATTAAATTCAAAGGTGCAGATCAGATCCTAACAAAGGTAAATAATCTCACTCAGGTAGTCGGATTGCAAGGTCGATCTCCATTATTCGATCGCCGAATTGTCGAGCTGAGTATGGCAATTCCACCAGAGTATAAACTCTCAGGTGTACAAGAAAAAGCAGTTCTCAAACAAGCAGTTGCAGATCTATTACCAGCGGCAATAATCGATCGACCCAAAAGTGGGATGATGGTACCAGTCCAGTTAGGTTTTCATAAATATTGGCACCGTCAGGCTGCATCAATATTACTGAGTCGCCACGCGCTAATTGCACCCTATGTAAATCAAGATTTGATTAAAGAATGGCTAAATTTTCGCGGTGATGTTTGGGGTAGATATGGAATTAAGTTATGGCTATTAGTAAGTTTAGAAGTTTGGTTACAGGCAAATTATAACAAGAGATAGAAAAGCAATATTTTCAATCAGCAAGACTAGTAATTTGACAGAATATATATATTTTAATGAGGATAGCTCTACCCAAAACTATCAACTGTATAAAAACCAGGATTACTATCCATAATTAACATATCACCGCCTTCAACTACTGCCAACTCCCGACTTTCATTAATCGCTCGTTGTAAAATCTGGATCAGTTTTTGGGGTGAGAAAGATTCTAATTCTAGATAGCAACCAGCATCCAACCATTCCAATTCGGGTGGCGTTAAACTAGTCCGAATATCGGGAGCAAGTTGTTGAGCCGTTTGAGCAGATGCTGTAGATTGAGGAGTCATTACATCAAGATTTTCCATAATCTGGCGCGGGAGAATGCCCACATCAATAATTGGAATCTCAGGATCGGGAAACCAAGTTTCTTCTGTTCGCAGACGACGAACTAGTTTAACACCACTAGGCGAACAATTATGCAGGGCATAAACTTTTAAATCGGGATTGCGGCGTAGCATTTTTATTGTAGTTGTAAAAATACTTTGAGGATAGCCATCAATAGTGAGGATGGCACAGTTATTTTCAAAGTGGAAGTTATTACTAATTAAAATCTGCGCAATTGTGGGTTGATCGCAAACCACTACTCGATCGAAACTATAGGCAGTAACTTCTAGATTTGGTGCGGCAGGTAAACTAGCAGTCTGCGGTGCAGATAAAATCTTTGCTGGTTGATTATTGATGCTCGTCCATTTATTTAGCCACGTTTCAAATTGACTTTGTTCGACTAAAAATTTATCAAATATTTTACTCTGTTTGCGCTTTCGATCGACACTCAGCCAAATCGCACTAAGTCCGATCACGATCGAGGAAATAATTCCTACGGGTGTTTTAGTGACAATACTCACTGGTAAACCAGCAAGTAAAATCATACCTGTCATTATTTCGAGTGTTTTAATACTCTTCTGTCGAACATGTCGATTTATTTGAGGTGAAAGAGCATTTTCAGCGATTGTCCAAACGGCGGCAGCAGTAACTAAACTAAATGAAATTGGTATGACTAAATCTAAAGAGAGTTGAAAAAATTTATTCAGCAATATAGTTACAAAGACAACTAAAAATAAACCACAGCCAATTCCACCAAAAGGATTAGCAACTATATTAGTTTTGATGAACTTAGATCTTAATCGCTTATCTAATAGATAATAAAGCTGCCTGGGTGTAAAAAAGAGTGTATTGTTTGCGGATAGATCAGTTATTAATTTTGCGAAGAAAGGATCGGTTAGTTTAGTATCAGTGGGCATTGCTGTTGGCTCAAATGCAAACGGATGATTGCAACTTTTACACCTACCCATATTTGCAGTACGGTCTTTGAGGTTGTTATCAGTGTCGCAGTTAATACATTTCATATGTGATTTTTCTCAAAGATTCGATCGATAAGAGATAGCATTTACTAGGACGATTAAGACTTTTCGAGCATTACGGCTAGATATCCGACTTCTTGAAGAAGTCAGTTATCTGTTCTCACCTTCTCAAAAAATTTGACCAGTTAATAAGATACTATAATCTTCTCGTCCTCTGATGAGTCGATGATGAGAATTATCTAATAATGCTTCGGCTGGACGTGGGCGGTGGAGAAAATGAGAAGACATCGCATAGCCATAAGCTCCGACATCAAGAATTGAAATAATATCGTCGATCTTTAGTCGCGGTAGTTGGCAATTGCGCCCCAAATAGTCGCGAGAATAAGTCGTATTTCCACAGACATCGGTGGTGAATAATTCGTCGCTATTGTTCCAACCAACTATTTCTCGATAGCCACCATGTACCGATGGTACAGAGAGATTTGCTACAGTGGTATCTACTCCGATAATTTGTTTTTGTCCCTGCCATTTCGTAGAAACTACCCGCGCCAATAGTACCGCAGATTCGGCGATCGCCGCGCGTCCGGGTTCGATCGTCAGTTGAATTTTTTGATCTAGTTTTGATAGTTTCTCGCTTAATATCTGTCCAAACTCCACCCAATCAAAAGCCGCTTTGTCATGGTGATAGGGATAGCCAAAGCCACCACCAAAATCTAAATAAGACCAATCTGGTAATTGACTGGCGATCGATAAGATCGGATCAATGGCATCTGTAAACGCCTGTGTTGCATTAGTACCTGTGCCGCGATAAAAATGTATTCCATCCAAGGTTAAACCAGCTTGGCGGGCGATCTCGATGGCTTGTCCGAATTGATCGGGATGTACACCAATCCTACTCTCCCCAGTTAATGCTGGAAAGTTCAATCGTAATCCCAGCAGAGGTTTAGCATCTTCCGCGCTGTAAATATCACCCAATAGCTCCAGTTGACTCAGACTATCCAAATTAATTGTGTGAATCCCCCACGCCAGGACTTGGCGCATTTCGTCACGATCGAGATTACTGCCACTATACACAATCCGATCAGGTGTGAAACCAGCCGCCAGAGCCAGATAAATATCACCTGGTGTATTGGCATGAATTCCCCAACCCTGGTTTTTAAAAATTTGCAGGAGTGCGACATTTCCATTCGTCACACTGGCAAACTGAAACTGAGTATCGGGGTAAGGAATAGAACTAGTAATGTGGCTGATGGTGTCTGATAATCGATCGAGTCGATACACATACAGGGGTGAGCCATAGATACTTAATAACTCTTCAGCGGTGGCTAGAGTGAATGGTAAGAGATTGGTGATTATAATTTGTTCCGCCAGTCCGACATCGAAGCTTGAACACTCACATAGTTACTAGTACTTTTGGGCACCATCTTAGCAGTATCGATCGCCAGTCGCCAATGTTTTTTGGTGGCATAACCTTGGGCAATTTGATAGATCTCCTGTGACCAGATTTCGATCGATTGTTGCACCTCCGCATCTGCGCCTGGTGTCGTAGCGGGAATCTGCCGTGCCACTAGAATCGCTTTATAGCGAGAAGTTGCATCACCGGGCTTGACAAAATCCTTTGCTTGGGCAAGACCAGATAGCTGTTCTGGAGCAGTATCATTGACGATATGTCTCACAATTGGCTGTTCTTTACTGGTTGGTGATTGGGCGGTAAAAGCGTAGATTCCACCTCCCGCAGCAATCATCAGCGTCAAGAGCAAGCTAACTTTGGCCCAATGGGGTACATTCTTTCTGGTAGATGTAAGTTGAGTTCTTCTGACGATTGCCCCAGTACCGATCATCTCTGGACTGACAATCAATACACTCGGCGGTGTATAAGCTGCATAGCTATCATCTCGATCGAATTTGGATGGAGTTGGAGGGGTGTAGACTATTTCCGGGATCATCGTGGCGATCGATGATTGGGTCGTCGCTGAAAAAACTGGCCGATAAACAGATACACTCGTAGGCACGATGGCCATCGGTGTTTGTAATGGTTTCCAGTGATGTTCGCTCAGTTCTGGTAATCGACTAGTTAGGTATGTATCGATCGTCTCTAGATTGAGATCGGGGTGATAATTTAGCGTCTCTAATAGTGCTGTGGTGAATAAGCCATGTCCCAATCCAGCATCTTCATGGGAAGATTCATGACTTTGACAGGAGAGAAAGGTGGGAATTTGATATTCTTGAGCAAATTTGGCGGTGGCGGTGCCGATGCCACCACCGAGGGATTGATACTGAGAGCGATTGGCATCGAGGAAGACTAAAGCATTTACCCCAATATCGTTAAATTGCTGATACAGTTGACGGATTGAAATACAGGTATTCGCCAGATCTTCTGGGTTCCCATCGATCGGGATCAGATAATCTTCACCCTCACAGCTCACTCCACAGCCACTAAAAAAGAACCACAACAAATCTCCTGCCTGAAGTTTGTCCCAAGACCATTGTTTCAGCCAGCGGTTGATCTGTTCACGATCGGGATAAGTAGATCTATCGCTATTCTTGGAAGAAGTATCTGTCAGGAGCAAGCATTGTCCTGAATCCCAACCAGCAGCATCGACAAAAAACTGCTCCATCGCCACTGCATCTGCCATGCCATAGCCCAGTGGCGGTAAAAACTGGTATTGATTAATGCCGATCGAAATACACGCCTGATTTGCCATTTAAAATTCAGTAGACATCCGGTTACTAAATTATGAACTATATTCTGTCACCGAGGTTCCGCCAATAAGCTAACATCTAGCAGAAAGATCGATGGTCGATCGGGTAGATCGATCGACATCGTGCTGACACAGTGAATATTACTATGTTGTCGATAGATATCTGGCAAAGGTTGAAATGCCGAAATTTGAATTGATTGAATACTCGGTGGTGAATCAATTGGTAGTCCGACTAGTTGCTCAGGCTCAGGCTGGAGCACTAATAAATATCTGACGAGATCTGGATTGCTCTGCGCTTTGACAGCAACACTACTTTTCTTTTGACTGGGTAGCAATACCTGCTGTGTCTTGCCAAAAATCCGATGCATCACGTCGATAACTACCAGTTCTCGACCTTGATAAGTGGTCAAACTGACTCCTGTATGATTAGGATCACCATACAGTCGGTCAATTGTCGTTACTTTGTGAACTCGATCGAGTGGCAGCGCAAAAGTTTCTGCACCTAGCTTAAAGGTAATCAAGCGTTGGGTTGCCTCAGTTTGTTGCGCCGCCAATCGCCGCGATCTCAACGGAGAATAAATAGCCATAAGTGTCTAGTGTCTATCGATCGATACTTCTCTCTATAGTTCCACCATTGAGAGGCAAAGTTACTAAACAGACGGCGATTAATTAGGCAGAAATAAGCCGTAAGAGGATGTTTGAAAAGTTATCTTTAAAATACGCACAATTGGTGGAGATCCCCCTAAATCCCCCTTAAAAAGGGGGACTAAGATCCCGATCCCCCCTTAAAAAGGGGGGTTAGGGGGCAATACTTCTCGGTTAAGCTCTAAGCAGTGCTAGCAATAGAGAAACTAAGGTGTGGGTGCTGAGTTCCCGTACCAGGATGAAAAGGTTTTTTCGCTGGAAATTTTGAACGGGTCTTTTTAACAACGCGCG
>JANYIT010000285.1 GCA_025358725.1 Chamaesiphon sp. GL140_3_metabinner_129_sub | reverse complement strand
CCTCCCCTTTCTAAGGGGAGGGAGCCGGAAAGCCCCCCTTTACAAGGGGGTTTGGGGGGTAAAGATCTCCGCTATTCAAGTTCAATAGCCAGATTCAGTAATTTACAGTTAAGTTCCTCTTAACTTACCGATCTTCCCTGGTACCTAAATAATTCAAATGCGAACATAGTAGTCAAACACACCACCCTGTCCAATGCTCGTGCAATAATCCAGTCGGATTTTTCCGACTGGAGAGCATTTGCCCCTACCATCGATGTCCGAATTAAAGAAAGCTCCACCAAAGAATTAGGAGCGATAACTTCGATCAATAATGCAAACATTGGCTGGTGAATTCGAGCAGCTATGCGGGTGCCCCGATTATGACATTATCATCTAATTCATCAACCTCAGATTTTGACCGTCAAGATGGAGACAATTCCGCAGAATATGACTGGCGGGAAGTCATCGAATATACACAGTCCAAATCAGCCGTTAGTATTCCCGTAAATAACGAAGAGCGAAACGTTTGTATAGCCTCTACATTAGCCGCAGTGGCGGCATCAGTAGCAGCCTCTGAGCTAGAAAATCCAGTGGAGATCGAGTGTGACCCAAAATTAGCGATCGCGTACAATGAATGCACCCAGATCGTTTACAATCCCCACGATTACCCAGCCACTTTAATTGCCATCAATCTCGCGATTGAGTACGATCCAGAACGAGTCAATCTTTACTATCAACGCGCCCTGATTGCCAAAGCTTTAAATGATTACCCGCAAGTTTTAGATGACTGCGAACAGATTTTAGCACGCGATCCCAATCATCAAGCCGCACGGGGATTAAATGCGATCGCTTTAGTCAGAACCAGAGACTATCAAACTGCGCTGGCGAACTTCGATCAACACATCGAATTATATCCCGAAGATCCCCATGGTTACTGCTATCGGGGCATCTGCTACGAGCAGTTAAAAGAACATACCCGCGCATTAGCCGATTTCAATACAGCTCTGGCATTAAAGCCTAGAGAGCCAGTATTTCACCATGCTCGCGGACGCACTCATCAGCAGTTGGGCAATTTTTCAGCCGCACTTGCCGACTACGATCTAGTCATCGGGCAAAAACCCTTGTTAGCAGCAGTATACGACGATCGAGCAGAGATTCACCGTTTGCAAGAAGATTATCCACAAGCAATTGCCGACTGTACTCAGTCAATCGCTTTCGATCCCGATCGAATCGATGCTTACTTTCGACGGGGGATTATTCACGCTGAATTAGGCGATTTGGATCTAGCATTAGTCGATTACGATCGAATTATATCACTAGATCCAAATCATCTAAGAACTTATATTCAGCGAAGTTGGATCTATTTTCGCCAGGGTAAATACACCCAAGCAACTCAGGATTGTGAATCGATTAGGACGATCGATCAATTTTGCTTTTGGGCAAATTATTTAGTTGGTGTGATCAATACTCGTACTGGATTAAAACATCGGGCAATTGCCAATTTTACCAGCGCGATCGAGATTTCTCCTAACTATGTTTCTGCCCGCTATCATCGAGGCGTAATTTATTACGAACTGGGTAATATCGCTGAAGCCATAGCTGATTTTACAGAAGCACGATCGATCCAAACTCGGAGCTTAGAGAAATTGATCGATCGAGATGAAACAGGCTTTTATGCTGAGGGTTTAGCCCTCTATTATACAGGTCAAATCGAATCAGCTATTACCATGCTCAAGTTAGCCTTGCTAGTAGCCAGACGCTTTAATAATTCTAGTTTTCAAGAACAAATTTTACAACTATTGCGGCATTTTCTAAATCAGTGAGATAGCACTCTACAGTCCTAACAAAACTAAACGAATCTATCCATATCTAAGTTTAAAACGTAAAATCACTAAGTTAAGCAACAATGTTAAGGTATTTGCCATGATTATCGGCGTACTTTTAACTAGTAAGCCATAAAGAAGCCACATTGAAACCCCTGCAATAAACGATAGCAGGGTTGGTAATGCTAGATCTTTAGTTGATTTGGATTTCCAAACTTTCAAAACTTGAGGCAAAAAAGCTGCTGTTGTCAACGTTGCCGCCATATATCCTACAAGATCGATTAATTGCATTTTAAATTCTCGATTGTAAGTAGATGTTAAAATGGGCTATGGCTTTGTCTAAGCTTGCTCGTAGGCAGTGCCCGCCCTGCATTTTGCTTAAATGATGTGATGAAGAAGCATCTTGATTGGAATGCAAGGTCAAATCTCATTTTATCATTATGATTTCACCGCTCAAGCTCTTTCCAAGCTATCTAGAGGATATAATCGCGACATTGATGATGTTCGAGCGATGTATGAACAGACATTATTTACTTTGGAAAACCTAAGTGATTGTTTTAATGCGATCGAACCTGAATTAATTCGATTTCCTGCTGCTGGCTTTGTATGAATATCTTCAGATCGATCGAGATGATGCTTATTCTTACTACAATTCTTTATTAAATAGTCTCAATAGCTTCTGTACAGCACTTGAACTGAAGTCCAAGTATTAATGGTAGTAAAATCAATTCATGAGCGGAATTGACCGAGAAATTAGCCCAGATCTGCGACAGAGCCTGATCGATCGACATTTACCCAATACTGCTCAAGTCCAGCGGTTGCTGCGAAGAGAAGGCAGAGCGCATGTGTTTAATGACCGCGAAACATTGGATCGAGTCACGCAAGCTATCATCGTAGGCGGAGAACAAACTGGAGTAGATGATGAAGAGGATGATTACGAACGATATGGACTATACTTTTCAGAACAGATTGGCTACATAATTAGAGTAGACGGCAGCCAAACACCGCTTTACTACGGTGAAATCAAAATTGTGAAAATCACAGGTGATTATCATGCTATCCCACGCACCAGCCCTCGCAGAACAAGCTAAAACCTGGACTTTTCTAGAACTCTGGGTCGATCCAATTCTTTTCCCACCCAAGATTCTGATGTTAGTCGGAGATCGAGATGGTACTTGTCGTATTTTCAATCCTGCTTTTGACTATAAGCTTGTGGTTACTCATTCTAATTATCAAGCGGCGCAAGAATGGCTGTTTGAGGACGAGTATGAACGGGTTAATGGTCAACTTTTTGCGGAAGAAGTATTGTGAAGATATATCAGTAGTAATTTTGTAGTGGCGTGACCAGACTAAAACTGTGGGTAAAAGTTTTAGTCTGGTCA
>JANYIT010000257.1 GCA_025358725.1 Chamaesiphon sp. GL140_3_metabinner_129_sub | reverse complement strand
CCTTGCACTTGATTCGCAAAAAAAGGCTCAAAACCCCTGCAGTGAATGCCTTGCTGAGATCTTCAGCAAGCCCTACTTACATCTGATTGGGCTTTAATTTTATATCATCATATTTGATTAAGACAGAGGCGGTGGGTAGTTTCCACCGCCTCTGTCTTAATCAAATATGTTTAAAAATTAATTAACTTTCAACTTTCAACTATTCCCGATCCTCAGTATCTAATTGTGCTTTGGTTTGAATTGCATCAGTTGGAACATTTGTAGAGATAGTTTCAGGGATAATTGCTGGTGATTGAAGAGGTTCTTTGTTGCTAACAGTTGGTGGTGGGGAAGTAGGCGTTTGCACTACGGTTTCCATGGGTTTCGATATGGCTGGAGATGACTTTATTTCTAGTTTAATCCAGGCTTCATCTTCAGCTACAGGATCGGGGATTAATGGTTGAGAAATCTGTTGGACAGGTTTGGATACATTGCGCTCTACAGTTACTGATTCCTGACTAGCTGGGGGCTGAATGGTAGTAATTGCTGTTGGAGGTGTGACTGGAGTTATCGATTTTAATTGAGTAGTTGGTTTAGATTTAGGAGTGGAGGTTTTAGCTGTTGGTTTAACTGTTTTCGGATCTGACTGATTTAAACCTAGCTGTTCTTTGAGTTTAGTTGTGCTAGGAATGGGCGTTTGTTGACTAACTGGCACCAGTTGGCGGCGAAGTTTGAGGGTTTGCCATGCAAACCAACCCAGCAGGGCTACACTAGCCGTTTGTCCGACTAAAATACCACCCGTTTCTTGGCGGGCATAAATCCAGAGTACGAGGGCATAGAAAAAACCAACTCCACTCCAGACAAAATCCTGTTTGCGATGGATTTCGGGAAAGAAGAATGCGGAAATATACAAACCAACGCTACCCGTACCTACTAAGACAGCTAAGATATATGCCAGCATTTTGATCGAACACTCCTAGAAGCCAAAGACGTTGACTATATTTTAGTATCTCATATTTTTGGTCATCTCGATCGCTTACGAAACGCTACGCGAACGATGCTTACGACTCGCAATTAATAGTAGAGGCAATCCGAATTTCTCTTGGCCTTTTACTGTTGAAGCTTCATCTCTAATCTTACTCTTTGACCTTCCGCTAGGATACAAGGGGCAATTCAGGAATTGCCCCTTGTATTATTATTTTTGAGGGTTAAATAATTTGATTCTTAATTGAGTGGTAGAATAAACATAGTGATCCTAAATGAGAAGCTTATCCCCTAAAGGGCGGGCATAAAGCACCGCCTCTAAAAATCAACATTAACGAGAGAAAATCAAATAAGATTGCTATAGATTATTTGCAACTTCCAACTGAATTTTATTTTTTAATACAACATCTAGCCAGTTTAAATATTCTGCTGGTGGACAATACTGACTTATCTGAGTATCATAGCTGCCTTCAATACCTGTCATTACTTTCATCAGATTAGTTGCCGCAGCTTTTACACCATCATCTGTGGCTCTAGCACCCAGGTAAAAGTCATTACCGGGCCATGAAACATGATCCCAAGCTACAAAACTAAAGAGTTCGAGATCGGTGAAATCATCCCCAGCTTCAGCATAATTTTGCGGCTGACATAATTGAGGTTTGTTGACATTTCCCTTGATTAATGGTCTCACCAGAAAATCTATCTTGCCAATCTCAAGTCTTTCATTTTCACATTCACTATATGGATCATAGTAAACAACCTTAATATTTGAAAAATTGCTGCTATAAGTTTCTAGAAAAGCAATTAGTGTTTTTCTCAATTCGGAGCCTAACTGTCCTCTAAACTTACCTGCAAACTGTCCACAACCCATTCCAGGAATTGTGATCAATGCCATCTTTCCGTGCTGCTTGGCTAGATCGTTAGCATGAATAAATGCTGGTAATAATCTTCTTTCATAGAGCTGATAATATCTCTCTGAGCTAATTTCCTGATTATCTGTAACTTCTTCCCAATCTACAGGGGTAATATTCATACCATTTTGTAATAATGCTCCTGATGTGAAAATCAGTGTTGCTGAAAATGGAATTTTATGTGGATCGGGATTGCGATGTTTCCCGTTATCATAGACAGTAACTGGAGTAACAATACTGATATCACCTAAAATCGAGAGTTCATCTTGATTCCAATCAGTCCCATTGCCATAGACTTCGGATTCAGCAAAGATTTGAGGAAGTTTGGTTCTCATCAGCAGCTCAATGAATTCAATTGCTGTAACTTGGTGGATATCTAGATGTTTTAATCGATCGTTCAAATATCTACCTGGACTACTACCATCTTTAAGTTTTTCTAGATAAGAAGTTGCTTTTTCAGATGTTTCTTGACTTGCTAAAACTGTATAACTTTTCATTTATTTTCGATCGATATTATTGACAGCTCACTTCCTGAACTCCTGATGACTTCCCCTAATCTCGAAATTACCGTCACCATCAAGCTTTTTGCTATTTATCAAGAAGCTTTTGACACAACAGAAATATCGTACCAATTCCCAGCAAATACGCCCGTAAAAGCTGTCCTAGACCGACTGATACTCGATCGACCCCAATTAGCACAATGGCGTGATGTGACGCGATTTGGCATCAATCTAGAATTTGTCGATCCTGATACGATCATGATCGATCGAGATAAAATTGTATTGATTCCGCCCGTTAGTGGTGGTTAGAGATGGGAGATGGGAGGTGGGAGATGGGCGAGGGGAGTTATTAATCGATCGAAACTCCCAACTAATGAATACCCAAATTTCGATCCATTGCTTGCCAGTAATAGTATCCCAACGGTTGTAGTTTGTTGATAAATCGATTCAGCGGAGCTGACGCTTCGCGAACGGCTGAAACTCCACCTTTGCTGCGGTGATGAGCAATCTGCTCTAGAAACATCGTCCGAAAAGCATACTCAATCACCGAATTGCCTTGAAGCAGCATTAGCTCGGTAATTGCCGCAAGTCGATCGATTTCAACATCGAGATCAAGACAGATCGTATCTACCGCAAAATCAGCGAATTCAGCAATATCTAATGCAATTGGACGATCGATCATCGGGTGCCATGACGCTAAATGTAAATCCCATTGAGTCTGAAAAGCTGGAAACTCCTGAAGAATAATCTCCATACAGTTGGTACGATCGATCTGAATATAGTCCATACATTGCTAATTTGATGACCAATCACTTGAATAATGCGATCGAGCTACTCCAGTCAGCTACCCAAAGTCTAACAGAACTAGCCGCAATCCCGGTCGAGCGACAACCACTGAGAGAAACCGTCACTAATACTGTAGAACAGATTCATCGAGCCTTGGCTGAACTTGCGGCGGCGATTAATCCTCCCTCACTAGACAACATCCCCCCAGAACTCCTGACAAAAGCCAATCGATTGGGGATTCCGTTAGATGATATCGAGGTACGTGTCGCAATTACGACACATCATCTCAGCCAATTTGTCGGAATTCTCAATGAAATTGAACAAAGATTTGTAGAAATCCGCCGCGTGCGGGAATACTTCTTAGTAAGGCTGCCAGATATCTCGATCGAACAACTCGGTTCTAGGCTCCCAGTTTATACGGCGACTGACTTTGAGTGGACAGAGCCTCGACTTTCACCCACCGAATTAGCTGCCATTAGGTCAAAATACCAGATCGATCGATTGTTGCAACAACCACCCCGTCATTCTACTGACTTATTTAAACAGATAGAAGTTGCCGATCTCGCCTGGGAACAAGCACAGTCTGACAAACAGTCGAACAATCTAAATGATACCGACAACCTCAGTAATTTACCCTTTTAAAAAAGGAGGAGGGCGGAGCAGGGAGATGGGAGGAAGATATAAACCACGCTCCAATTAGTAGCCATGACAGTAGTCCCCGCTATTGTCATATACATTCTTTCCCTCGCCCATCTCCTTTCAACTTTCAACTTTCAACTAAATTATACCCCGATGAAACTCACAACCATTGCTACAACAATTTTGCTAATCACTAGTTTTGCAGGTACTGCTCAAGCTGAAAATAGCTCCGATCTGCGAAAACTACTATCGACAAAAAGCTGTCCACAGTGTGACTTGAATGGTGCCGGATTGGTAATGAACGATTTATCCGGTGCCAAATTGGAGCGGGCAAATCTAATTGGTGCCAATCTTAGCCAAGCGAATCTATCAGGGGCGGATTTACGTGGGGCAAATTTGACAGGTGCATCTCTTCATGGCGCAAACCTGACAGGCGCGGATTTACGCGGCGCAACTTTAACTAGTACTGATTTAAGATCTGCTTATCTGACAAATGCAAATGTCCAGGGGATCGATGTTCGGAGTGCTTATTTAGAAGGTGCGATAGGTATCCCAACTGCTTTAGGTACCGCCGAAGATTTTTATAAGTGGGGCTGTTTGGAGTGGCAGAAAAATGACTACTCCAGTGCAGTGGAAAATTTTGATCGAGCAATTAGTCTCAAACCCCAATTCTCTAATGCATATCTTGCCAGAGCAATGACAAAATTCCGGCTCCAAGATGATAGTGGGGCAGTGAAAGATGCTATGGTAGCGGAACGCTTATTTTTTGCCCAATCCGATCGACAAGGGACTCAAGTAGCCAAAGCACTAATCGAAAAAATCAAACTCGCGAATAAGCCAACTCCATCGAGTGATGTTGGTAACGGTAATTTTGTCGATTTGTTCACAAATTTGAGTTCGACGTTACTCAATTTTTTCTAGTTTAATAAAGGGAATGGGGATAGTGAATAGTGGTACAAAATTCATCATTCCGATGACTCAACTTTTTAGTTTTATCCCTAGTACTAGAACATTGTGGTTGCTAGCGAGTGGGGGGTTTGTTAGTACAATCATCGCGATCTTAATACCTGCTCCACAGGGAATCGGCATAGCTGTAATGCTGACGGTTGTTTGGTATTTTATGATTCTAATCTTTGCCGGAATCGATGCTTGGCGGAGTAAAGCGGATCGAGTACAGGTAAATCGCGAACAACTGGGAAAACTGTCGATCGGGCGCGATAATCCAGTTACAATTACAATTCAAGCTGGGCAAAGTGATGGTAAATCTCAAAAGTTTAACTATCAAATTCGAGATGGTTTACCTCAAGATTTGCCTGGAACACCCGAATTAATTTCAGGA
Organism: Chamaesiphon sp. GL140_3_metabinner_129_sub; assembly: GCA_025358725.1. Taxonomy (GTDB): domain Bacteria; phylum Cyanobacteriota; class Cyanobacteriia; order Cyanobacteriales; family Chamaesiphonaceae; genus Chamaesiphon. The sequence continues at coordinate 3,093 of JANYIT010000257.1, read as the reverse complement.
CAATTAGAAACGGGGAATAGTCAAACTAGTACTTATACAGTCCATCCTTACCGCCGTGGTGAGTACGAATGGCAAGTAATTCAAGTCAGACAATTAGGCGCGTGGGGATTGGCTTGGCATCAATGGCGAGTAGATACGGCTCAGACTGTCGCTGTCTACCCCGATTTAGTTGGGTTAAAATCGCTCTCAATTAAGCTAGCACTGCAATCGACTGGAGCCATGCGACAAGTGCGGAAGCGGGGAATGGGGACAGAATTTAGCGAGCTGCGGGAATATAATCCTGGCGACGATCCCAGATCGATCGATTGGAAAGCCACAGCCCGCCGCAATCGTCCGCTGATTCGCGTCCTAGAACCAGAACAAGAACAGACGGTGATTATCCTACTCGATCGTGGACGACTAATGACAGCAAATATTCAGGGGTATAAACGTTTTGACTTCGGTTTGAACGCGACATTATCTCTAGCTCTCACCGCAATTCAACGAGGAGATCGCGTCGGTGTCGGTGTATTCGATCGATATCTGACTACCTGGATTCCACCCCAACAGGGCCAAAATCACTTCTCTAGAATACTCGACAGGGTGAGTCGGATTCAGCCCGAACTGCTCGAACCAGACTACCTCGGAGCTGTCACCACCATCATCAAACAACAGAGTCGCCGCGCTCTAGTTGTGATCATTACCGATATTATTGATGATATCGCCTCAGCCGAGCTGCTCACCGCCCTCGGTAGACTTACCCCCCGTTACCTCCCCTTTTGTGTCACCCTCCGCGATCCTCAAGTCGATCTTCGCGCTCACCAATTAGCCGCAGATATTCCGGGCGCATATACTCAAGCCGTCGCACTAGATCTGATCCGTCAACGCGAACTCGCCTTTGTCAAACTCAAACGCAAAGGGGTATTAGTTTTAGATGCTCCCGCAAATCAAATTAGCGATCGATTAGTCGATCGTTATACTCAAATCAAGTCGAGGAATCAATTATAAATTACTCAAAATAAATAACAGTAGGGGCAATGTCATGAATTGCCCCTTTTATTGATTTTGAGTGATTAGCCTTGTTTCGCAGGCGGTTTTACAGCAGGTTTATCTGTCGGTTTTCCAGTTGGTTTTGCATCAACTTTCGGTGCCGATCCCGCTCCGGCTTGGATATTTACTTGGTCGATCGTTTTGAGCGTACCATCGGGTTGAACTTGCCAGATATCGTAAGTACCTACTACGTCACCTTGAGCATCGATATCGACATTGCCACTCGCACCTTGATAGTTAATTTTCTTGCCAGCTTTGAGCAGGGTAATCGCTTGACAAAGGTCGGAAACCTCCTCTCCAGAGCCACCTGCAATTTCATGAATTTTACTAGCAATTCCTTCCCCTGTATTTGTTTTGGCTGCTTGTGCCGCTAGCATGATCAATGCTGCTGCATCCCAAGAATGTTGAAGATAAGATGTGAGCGGTTTTCCGGTCGCTAGCCACTTCTTATTAAAATCCTCTAGAGCCTTGCCATGTGCCCCAGGAACGGTACCGATCGCACCTTCAATGATGAATTTACCATCTGCCGATTTTCCGACCTGATCGGGGAATTTGGGCGAGTAGGCACCATCGGGAAGCATAACTGTTACACCTTTGCTCAAGCCCTGTTCGTAGGCTGCTTTGAGGATGAGAGCACCAGTATCAGGATAGACGAGAGCAGCTAGAGCTTGAGGTTTACCATCAAAGGCGGCTTTGATTTCAGAATCAAAGGTAGTACCTTTGGCATCATACCGAGTAGGTTTGGCTTCATTGGTGATGGTACCACCCAATTTTTTGAAGGCGGCGACAAATTGCTGTTCAAAGCCGACACCGTAATCATTATTGATCGCGATCGTGGCAACTTTCTTAAACCCTTTTTTAATAGCTAACTGCGCCATTGCTTGGGCTTGATAGGTATCTGGTGGGGCAGTTCGCGCCCAATAACCTTGATATTCGCCTTTTTTGGCTCGATCGGTAAAGACAGGACTGGTACTACCAGGCGAAACCATCATCACCTTATTTTTGGCAGCCACAGATGCGGCGGCGGTAGAAATTCCACTGCCAAATGAGCCGACTACCCCAGCCACTTTATCTACTTCAGAAAGCTTCGTCATTGCGGCGGCTCCAGCACTAGGATCGCTTTGATCGTCTTCAGAGATCAGGGTGACTGGTGCGTCATTGATCCCACCACAAGCATTAACAGTTTCTACTGCCATTTTGATGGCAACAGGGAGGGGTTGAGTAATCGCAGCCAAGTCTCCGGTACTAGATAGTAGAGAACCAATTTTCAAACCTTTACTATCTCCGCTACTACTAGGTGCATTCCTAGCAGTGGGGGTAGTTCCACCTGTTTTATTTGGGTCAGTACAACTGGTAGTTAATAAACCTGTAATAGTAGTCAATAATGCCATCACTAAAGCTAGTTTTGGCTGGATGCGTCGATCGGGTTTAGTCATAATTTTAATTGCACTCTTCACACATAAAACGGAAACACTCGCTCAGATAGAGCTACCTATCACCGTCTGCCGTTGATGGTATCACTTTTTAGTAGAATTTAACGGGCAGGCGGGAAGTCCCGCGCTCTATCCGCTTCGGATGAACGCCCTTGATGAAAGACGAGCGAAGCGACGATTGCCCGTCCGACAAAGCCGACAACCTTGTCTAGCCAAAGCAATTAGCGATGCTGGGTGGGGGATGTTCGGCACAATGCTCAAGTACAAAGCAGAAAAAGACGGGAAAACTTATATTGAGGTTGACCAATTTTTTCCAAGCTCTAAAACTTGTAATAGTTGCTTGCATAAAGTATCCGAGATGCCTTTGGATGTTCGCCATTGGGATTGCCCTCAGTGTAAATCTCGAAACGACCGCGACGTGAATGCGGCAAAAAATATCAGAGATGAAGCCTTGCGGTTTTTGCGGATCGATGTGCGGAGGTTCCCTCCGCATATAGAACCCATTTGGGATCTTTTTAGAAGGAGCTAAAATGAGAAATAAATGGTGTATGCAAGCAGCTTGACAGACAGAGAGTGGGAAATCATCGAACCATTGCTACCACAAAAGAAGAAGACTAAACCACCGAAATGG
>JANYIT010000238.1 GCA_025358725.1 Chamaesiphon sp. GL140_3_metabinner_129_sub | reverse complement strand
AACCAAAGCCCTCAATGAGGCTTGAACTCATGACCTCTTCATTACCAATGAAGTGCTCTACCACTGAGCTATGAGGGCGTTGGTGAAAGTGGGCCGAGCTGGATTTGAACCAGCGTAGGTCTCCCAGCAGATTTACAGTCTGCCGCCATTAACCACTCGGCCATCGACCCATTTGTTTCACAATTACTAACAATAGCATAAGTCCCTAAAAACACCAAGCTATTTGCTAAATATTTTTGGAAGCTGTGGATTCTAGCTCCGAGAGGAGTCCGCCACAGGCATCAATGAGGAGGTCGATAACATATTCAAAGCCTTCTGCACCGCCGTAATAGGGATCTGGAACTTCTTTGTCGGGGTGTTGAGTGGCGAAGTCACACATCAGTTTAACCTTGTCTTGGTATTGCCCTTGAGGATCGAGGGCGAGAATATTCTGATAGTTTTCGAGATCCATCGCGAGGATGAGATCGAAGGCGGTGAAGTCAGCTTTGGTAAACTGCCTAGCATTTCCCTTCATGGGAATATTTTGTTTGGCAGCAGCGGCTTGCATCCGTCGATCGGGTGATTTGCCGCTATGATAGTTGGCAGTTCCAGCGGAGTCACATTCGATCTGGCTGCCGATTGCAGATTTGGCGGCGAGATGATTCATGATGTTCTCAGCCGATGGAGAACGGCAGATATTACCGAGGCAGACAAATAAGAGTTTCATGAGAGGGGGGAGATGGGAGAGAAGAAATCGTGTTTTATTGAGATTGTTGTTGGAGTCGTTGGGGTAGCCTTTCTCTGAGAGAATCGATTGTATCCAAATAGTCAGGAATTGATTCTCCGGTGGCGATACAAGCGGATCGATCGACCGATACTGGATCGATACCTGCGAATATCTTACCAAACTGGACGGTTTTACCTCGATCGGGTTTCCAGTCGGGGCTGATGAATCGCAAGTCTGCGTCTACTACTGCGCCGTCGAAGAGATGTCCGATGCAGAAGTAAACATCCTCCAGGATTTTAGGCACTGATGGAATGTGGAGTTGTCCGCGTGAATTGAGGCTGCGGGCATGATATTTCGATCGCGGAAATAGTCCGTAGAGATTTTTGAGAGATGCCGAAATTAATGGTTTGTCTTTTAAGATTGTCCGCTTAAATGCACCGATCGTAATCCGACAATCTACCTCCTGAAGCAATGCGGGTGCCCACATGGTTTGAAATCGAACGGGAGTGGGGGATAGATTGGGATATTCGACTAGTGGCAAGGTGTCAGCGTCGAGCAGTTCCATTCCTTCATCTAGCAGGGTATACAGCCCATTCTTGCTGGCAATATCGTGAAGACTTACGGGTGAACAGACTCCTTCGACGATCGAGATTTTGGCATCTGGGCTAGCTTGACGGAGTGCTTGCAATACTTTGCCCAGCACGCCCATACTGACAGTGACGGGTGGTGCGACGGGATAACCGAGGTTTGGTTTGACTAGAATATGTCGAGCGTTGTAGGCAGATTTTGGGGGTTGATAGATGAAGGTATCGGTGGTGGATGTATACATGTGAGCGGGTGAGACTAAAAGTTTACAATGAGAATACCGAATCTCGGACTTCTCTAACTCCCAACTTCTCATGAATAGCGAAAAATTAGCCAAATATATCGAAGACACAGACAGCATGGGTAAATCATGGTTGTTGGTGCAGCTCCGCTTACAAAAGCTGGCAGAAGCAAAGCCTGATTTATTGCCGGAAGAATATATCGTGAGATTGGAGGATATTCACAAAGACATGATGAATCTGGGCGAATGGTGGGTGGGGATGGAAAATGAGGTGTTTTAGAGCTGTGGGTTACTAGTGTAGCTACGACTGAATTCGTGGCTTCAGTTGCAAAGTCCGCCGATGTGGACTGATAGTGAGGCATGAACCCGACTTTTGGAAAAAGTCGGGTTTATCGGGGTTGACTGGGGATTACAAGACTAAAACTAAAGTACCGATGACAATCAGACAACCACCAAGAATGACCTTGAGCGTGAGTGGTTCGTGGAGAAAGATTGCTGAGAATAAGATTACCATTACGACACTAGCTTTATCGATCGGGGCTACCTGAGCAGCTTTACCTAATTGCAACGCCTGGAAGTAAAAAATCCACGAAAAACCAGTAGCAATACCAGAAATAACTAAGAAGATTAGTGTCCGGGCGGAAACAGTGGTGAGCTGACTGATATTTCCTTGCGCTAGCACTATCCCCCAAGCAATCAAAACAATTACCACCGTGCGCACGGCGGTAGCTAAATTAGCATCGATGTTTTCAATCCCAATTTTGGCAAAAATGGTGGTTAAAGCCGCAAAAAAAGCTGAAAGTAAAGCGTAAATCCACCAAAGATTGGAGCTGTTTTCCATATATTAATCAGTTACCAAAACCTGTGAATAATTAAATTTTTCTGTGAATATGAGATAATATGGCAGTCTTACAATGACGGCGCAGCTTCTAGATATTACCAATATCCAATATATATAGTCACACAGCAGTCGATCAATCATATCCAGAGTTTAAGAGGATGTTTGGAAAGTCGTCTTTAAATACGCTTAGTTAGTAGAATCTCCCTTAAGAAGGGGAGCTGGGGGGGATTTTCTAGGGTTTGCGAGTGTTATCTTATACGCATCCATTCATCCTCCAAGAGTGAATGTATTAATCGATCGCTAGCAACTATCCACTATAAATAAATTTAACCATATGTCATTATCTGGACTGAAGCGGTTATTAGTTGGCAAGTCATTACCGACTAGTGCCCATGCTGAGGAAAGACTCAGTAATGCAGCCGCATTAGCCGTGCTATCCTCCGATGCACTATCCTCAGTGGCTTATGCTACCGAAGAAATCCTATTAGTTTTAGTCGCTGCGGGTAGTAATGCGCTTAGTTATTCCATCCCCATCGCCGCAGTAATTATGCTGTTGCTGGGGATTGTGATTTTGTCCTATAGCCAAACGATCAAAGCTTACCCAAATGGTGGTGGTTCCTATATTGTGGCGCGAGAAAACCTAGGACTATATTCTGGGTTAGTCGCTGGTGGCTCGTTGATGATTGACTATATCTTGACGGTGACAGTGAGTGTGTCGGCGGGTACCGCCGCGCTCACTTCTGCCATCCCTGAACTGAAGGCGCATACAGTGTTGCTGTGTCTGTTTTTTATGTTTTTGATTATGTTGGTGAATCTACGGGGTGTCAAAGAATCGGGTAATGTCCTGATGATTCCCACTTATTCATTTATTGTCGGTATTTTCTTGCTAATTGGAGTGGGACTTTATCAACAGGCGACTGGTAATATATCTGCTGAAATAGTTACTAAAATCCCTGCAAAAGAGCCGCTGACTCTCTTCTTTTTACTTAGAGCCTTTTCGGCTGGTTGTTCGGCTTTAACGGGGGTAGAAGCGATTTCGGATGGGGTATTGGCTTTCAAACCGCCAGAGTGGAAAAATGCCCGTCGCACGCTGATTTATTTAGGGGTAATTCTGGGCATCATGTTTATTGGGATTACTTATTTAGCCAATATTTATCATCTGATTCCGGCTGAGGGTGAAACGGCTGTATCTCAATTAGGGCGCAGAATTTTAGGCGATGGAATTCCTTACTATTTTCTTCAGGTTTCGACGCTATTGATTTTGCTGCTGGCTGCTAATACTAGTTACGCCGATTTTCCGCGTCTGTGTTATTTTCTGTCGCGGGATGGCTTTCTACCCAGACAGTTATCGATTTTGGGCGATCGATTGGTATACTCCAATGGGATTATCTTTCTGAGTGCGACTGCGGCGGTGCTGGTAATTATTTTCAAGGGAGATGTCAATTCGATTATCCCGCTCTATGCAGTGGGTGTATTCACATCCTTCACTCTCTCCCAAGCAGGGATGGTACTGAGATGGTATCGACTCAAAACTACTGGTTGGCAAATTAGCGCGGTGTTGAATGGAATTGGCGCATTAGCGACACTAGTTGTGCTGACAGTGATTGTGGTTACCAAGTTTGTTGCAGGCGCATGGTTGGTGGTGGTGGCGATTCCACTGCTGGTGTTCATTTTTCTCAGTATCAATCGTCATTACAAATATGTCGCTGAACGTTTGAGTATTCAAGATCTAGCTCCACGGGGCTATATTCCGCGTCCACGGACTGCAACAGTTACTCATCCAGCGATCGTGATTATCGGACATCTAAATCGCGGTACAGTAGAGGCATTAGATTACGCCCGCAGTATTGCTGATGAAATTATTGCTGTACATGTAGATATTGGTAGCACTGATCGAGAGAAGCTTCGCAGACGTTGGGCTGAGTTAGAATCTGATATTCAATTGGAAATTATCGACTCACCATTTCGGTCATTAATCGAACCGATTGTTGATTTTATTTCTAATTATGAACAGCAACATCCTGATGTATTGTCAACGATTATTATTCCAGCTTTTGTGACCAAGAATTGGTGGGAAGGTTTATTGCACAATCAAACTACTTTATTTCTCAAGGCGGCTTTACGGGGGAAGCGCAGTCGAGTAGTTACGACGGTTAGATATTATTTATAAGTAGATGAGTTTCTTATCATCCTTGAACCCTCATCCTAAATTTCTGTCTATCATGCCAAACTCAGAATCTTTCCCGACTACTTATCGATCGCCATCAACGTCAAAGGTGGACTATTTTTATGATCAACCTGGAACTACCCCGGGACAATTAAATATTAGTGCAGATGCGCCGCCAGCAGATCTAGTTTTAATTGATTACGATCGCGATCGATCCACACGCCTGAAGCTGACAGATCCAGAGACGATCAAAGAGTATTTAAAAACCCATACGGTATCTTGGATCGATGTTTTAGGATTGGGAAATGCGGCGACTTGGGAAGCATTAAGTCCAATGTTTAATCTACATCGGTTATTAGTTGAAGATGTGGTAAATGTGCCTCAACGTCCCAAGGTAGAACATTATCAAGATCAGTTATTAATTATTGCAATCATGGTAGTGCTAAATCCAGATCGATCTGGATTTACGAAGGAGCAAGTCAGTTTGGTATTAGGTAAAAATTATCTACTCACAATTCAAGAGGAGCCAGAAGAAGATTGTTTTCATGGGGTGAGAAAAAGAATTGAAATCGATCGGGGAATTATTCGGACGCAGGGTGCTGACTATTTAGCTTACTGTCTGTTGGATGCGATCATTGATGGCTTTTTTCCAGTCTTGGAATATTATGGCGAATTGATTGAGGATTTGGAGGATGAAGTCATTCTGCGTCCCAATCGATCGACATTAGAAAAAATTTACAAGATTCGGCGTGAATTACTCACGATTAGGCGGGCAATTTGGCCGCAACGCGATGCGATTAATTCCTTGATTCGCGATGGTAGCGAGTTGATTAGTAGCGAGGTTCAAGTTTATTTGCGCGATTGTTACGATCATACAGCCCAAGTCATGGATATGGTCGAAACCTATCGAGAATTAGCGACAGGATTGATGGATGTCTACCTCTCGGCTGTGAGTAATAAGATGAATGAAATCATGAAATTACTGACTGTTGTTTCAGCAATCTTTATTCCTCTAACATTTATTGCCGGATTGTATGGGATGAATTTTAATCATGATAAATCTCCGCTAAATATGCCCGAATTAAGTTGGTATTGGGGTTATCCATTTTGTCTAGCTTTAATGTTCGCTACCGCAGGTAGTTTAGTTTTTTTCTTCTGGAAACGCGGCTGGTTTAAATCGGCAATTTAGGCTTTAGGCTTTAGGCTTTAGGTTTTAGTAAATAGAGTTTGGAACACTCCAGAGTATCCCAGTCCCCATGAACACCCTTCCTCGTGTCTTAGATGTACTTGATTTAGCCTGGGCATTTGGTTTAATTGCAATTTCAATCGGTTTGTTGCAATGGCACCGAGTCGGTATCGGCGGACAACTGGCTCTAGCTGCCGCTCGATCAATCTTACAGTTATTAGTGATGGGTTTTGGGTTGCAGGTAATCTGTCAATTAAACAACCCACTCGTGACTGGAGGGGGAATCTGTGTGATGGCGATCGCGACGACAATCGCCACTAGCAACCGAATCGGCGATCGAGTCAAGAGTTTACTCCCGATTGTCGGTGGAGCTATTTTCACGGGGCTAATTGTCGCCGTTGGCTACACAATTTTGGTAGTGATCAAGCCGACTAGTTGGGATCAGCCCCAATATTTATTAGCTTGTGCGGGGATCTGTTTGGGTTATTTGCTCAATAATACAGCGGTTGCTGGAGAGCGATTAATTAGTGAAATCGATCGACACACAGCAGAAATTGAAACCCATCTTAGTCTCGGTGCAACTCCAGCCCAATCGATCGCGTCTTATCGTCAAACAGCAATTAAGTCTGCTTTATTACCAACGATCGATACTCTGATGGTAGCGGGTTTAGTCACGATTCCAGGATTTTTGACAGGAGAACTGTTAGCTAATGTTCAACCTGTAAATGCGGCTGGATATCAGATTGTGATGTTATTTATGGTGATGGCAAGCAATACGATTGCGGCGATCTTTGTCACGCGCGGAATTGCTAACCGTTATTTCAATCAATCTGCCCAACTGCAACCGCTCGACTAGAATTCTGTTGAGTTGATGCTCATGCCGAGCAGCTACAGGAACTAACTCACGTTACAATTTAAGAATGTCATTAAAACACCTACCTAGTTACGCCAGCTTTGTGAATATAAAATATAGCTAGAATCTAGATATTTTATTCTCAATTTAGTTAAACACCTTGATTATGAAACCACCTACTTTTTTTAAATCGCTTACTTCGATCGCGATCATTTTTACTGCTTTGATCGCTAACTTAGATGATCTTAGTGCTCATACAATTCCCAAACCTAGAGATGCAAATAGCGACAAACTTGTCCAAAACTCTCAACAACAAGCTGATAATTTATTAACATCAGGTAATCAAAAATTCCAGAACAAAGATTATGCTGGAGCGATCGCTGATTTCTCTAAATCAATTCAGCTTAGCCCTAATTTTGAGAAAGCTTTTTATAATAGAGGCGTAGCCTATGATCAGTCTGGCAATAGACAAAGCGCAATCGATGACTATAGTCAAGTCATCAAATTAAATCCTCAAAATACTAATAGTTATTTTAATCGAGCAGTTTCCAACCAGAAACTAGGCGACAAACAGGGAGCTTTAAGCGATCTCGATCGAGTCATTCAACTCGATCCTAATTATATAGATGCCTATCTCAATCGAGGTAATCTCCTCCAATCATCAGGAGATTTACAAGGGGCAATTGCTAGTTTTTCACAAGCAATTAAAATCAAACCCGATCGATCAGATGCTTATCTCAATCGTGGGTTGGCTAAATATAAATTAGCCGATCGCCAAGGCGCGATCGAAGACTACAATTTAGCAATAAAAGCAAATCCTGATTACCATCTTGCCTATAATAATCGGGGCTGGGCAAAAGCAGATTTAGGTGATATTAAGGGAGCAATTGCCGATTACGATCGAGCCATCCAACTCAATTCCAATTTCTATCTCAGCTATTACAATAGAGCTAGCATTCGGCGGAAATCTGGCGATCAGAGTGGTGCTGTCGCTGACTATGATAAAACTATCCAACTGAAACCGAACTATGCTTCTGCCTACAATAATCGCGGGCTAGCTAAAAAAAGTTTAAAGGATTTCCAATCGGCAATTAACGACTTTACCAAAACGATCGAGATCCTCCCTGATTTTGCTGAAGCTTATTACAATCGAGCGGCGACTCGTCAGGATCTCAAAGATCGATCTGGTGCGGTGAGCGACTTCAAGACTGCGGCTAAGTTATACCAACAACAGGGTAAGAAAAAAGAATCTACAGATGCACTGAATTTCGTATGGCAAGTTCAAAATCAGAAATAATAATTAGTAGATAAGTTTTCAGAACATTGTAGACTTGTCTCTATATCTTGTGAAGCCTGAATCTATCGTGTTCGATCCATCTCCCAGTCTCAAATTGCCACTGACTTCTTTGGCACTATTATTTCTAACTTATGCTACTTTTGGCTGGTTACTGCATAATTGGACTAGCGATCGAGCAATTTGGTTAGCAGTAGGTTTTGGAGTGACGATCCTTGGTGGATTTGTTACTTATCCCAGTCGAAGTGTGGCATTGAGTTTTGGTGGTTTTTTCAAGACAGATACGAGAGCATTGATTCTAATTATCTTTACCAGTATTGTGTCAGTGATTTTGTTAACCTGGCTACAATTTTTTGTAGATACAGTTGTGCTATGTACTGCTGGATTATTAGTTAGTTTGGACTTAAAAGTGCGGGGATGGAGTAAGCCCATCAGTCTACTATTGATTGTCGGCTGGCAATTATTAGGGATGAGTACAGGCTTGTTCTTACACTATCTTGTCGCACATCCGCTCACTAATTTACCAGCATATTTTTATTCAGATTACTGGCTAAAATTTATCAGTCAATTCAATCTCTAAAATTCCTTGCCCATTACCCATTACTTCTCACTCGGCTGGACTTGATGAAAACGACTATAGTCAAAATAACGATCTCCATTATCTGAATTGTAGATAATATCCTCAAACCGTCGATCGAATAAAATTTCCTCAGTTGCATAAACATGCCGCGCCGTAATTGTATAAGCGACAGTCTCATCGACACCGCTAATTAACACGCTAATATTGGCATGACGTTGTTCTAAATCGCTCATTGTCATTCCATAAAGTGGACTATCTGGATCGATTGAATGCATAATCGTCCAAGTCAGAATCAAGCTAGGAGTCCGCTGGCGCAATAATTTGAGTTCGTGAATTCGCCGAATAAATTCGCCCTCAGCAGTCACCTCATCGATAATTAGGTAAATTTGAGCAGTTGCTTCTAAAATAAAATTGTGTCGTTCATTGGCAACTCGAAACATCAGTGTCGGCTGATGATTGTGAGTATTAACAATGATAAACTGACTGAATAATACTCTTGCGATCGGTCGAGAAAATCTGGCAAACGCTAGCCCCGTTACGACGGCAATTAACAATAGACTCGCAATTGCTTCGATCGTCACAATTGAGTTAGCATAGAACGTCTTGGGATGAATTGCTCCATACCCGATCGAAGCCAAAGTCTGAACGCTAAAAAAGAAAGCATCACTAAAATCACCATGCTTTGCACCATCGAGACAATCACCACCAGCTAAATACGCCAATCCAAACAACGCATTTAACAACAGATAAAATGCCGAGACAACTCCGACAAACCCAATCCAGGGAATAGTTAACAGCAAATGGTAAGGGTCGCGCCAATGGTGGTACCATTGCCCCATCCCGTGGATGACAAATCTGCCGTCCTGGTTTTCAATCCGCACAGTACGATGACGGCGACGAAATTTAGTTTTCATTAAAGATCGATTGAGGTGAATTTAGTGAGTGTAGTCGAGATAGATAATTTACCAATTGAGCAGCAATTGATCGAACTAATTGTCGAAGCTAGTAATCATCCCGAACCTCGGCTCGATCTCTGGCTGACAACGCAATTACCAGATTTTTCTCGCTCGCGGTGGCAAAAACTGATCGCTCAAGGGCAGATTCAGATCGCTGGGCAGATTTGTACTGACAAGCAGTATAGATTAAAATCTGGCGATCGAGTGTGTGTATTCATTCCACCCCCAGATCTGCTCGATCTCATTCCCGAATCGATGCCGCTTGATCTGCTCTACGAAGACGAACATCTGCTAATCGTCAATAAACCCGCAGGGATGGTAGTTCACCCCTCCGCTGGGCATAGCACAGGTACTCTAGTTCATGCTCTACTTGCCCATTGTCCCCTTTCTAGTATCGGTGGGGTACAGCGTCCTGGCATCGTCCATCGGTTGGACAAAGATACTACTGGGGCGATGGTTGTCGCTAAGACCGATTTTGCCCACCAACACCTCCAACAACAGCTTCAGGCTAAAACTGCTAGACGAGAGTATTTAGGGGTCGTCTACGGCACACCTAAGACCGATAGCGGGACGATCGATCTCCCTGTTGGTCGCCATCCAGTTGATCGTCAAAAAAACACCATTCTACCACTTGAGCGTGGTGGCAGATCTGCGGTCACTCATTGGCAGATCGAAGAAAAATTGCGTGGTTTTTCTCTGATCAAATTTCGGCTCGAAACTGGCAGAACGCATCAGATCCGCATTCATACTACTAAAATGGGACACCCAATTGTCGGCGATCCCGTCTATGGGACAGGTAGATCGATCGGTGTCAAGCTGCCAGGGCAAGCTCTCCATGCGTGGCAATTGCAGTTAATTCACCCCCAGACAGGCGATCTTGTTAGTGTTACAGCACCGATCCCCAGCTATTTTTCAACCTTGCTCCAAGTACTCCGTAACCGTTGAAGTCGAGAGTATGTAGCAAACTTGATTAGTTGCTCAGTTAAGGCGATATTAACTTGAGAATGATTAAGTGCTACTCACCGCTAGCATTTTCGAGTGGGAGTTGAAATGCTACGGTGTGAGGAGAGTGATGATGTTCCACGTACAGGGGTAAATAAACTGAAGAATTGTAGACTTCTTTTTTAGACTGATGATTTGGCTCTACGATTGCTTTGAGCCGATTAAATAGTTGAAACTTTGCTGGCTGGGAAATAGTTCGATTCACTTTTGCGCTGCGATGGCGATCGTCTTTGGCGTGATCTCTTGCCTGAAGAATCGCCAGCGACGAGGCTAACGAGATCGATAGATGATCGTTTTCTTGCTCCGAATTGTCGGTAGGGTAAGCATCTCGTACTTTTTTAACTGCTGAAGTTGGCACCAATCCGGTTTGGATATTTTTGGTTTGAAATGTCGGGATTGAGTGATGATGCTGCTGAAAAGGTGCTGACTCTTCTGGGTTGAGATTTTTACTACTCAGCACAGCAGCTTGAACTACTGGAAATTCGGGATCATCTGATCGATTATCTTGCTGAGAAGGTGTGCCAATGGCTAGTGATGCTGCTGCTGGCGGTAGTAGATTCGCAGCTAGATCGGTTATATCTGGCAAGTTTTGCAAAATTTCTCGCTCATATTCAGGCGTGAAATTGGAACGCGGTTTACCCAATCGTTGCCAATCTTTGAGGATATTATCGACGGAAACGATCTTATACCGTCCTCGATAGAGAGATTCAATGATCGCTTTGACAATCCAGGCATTATCATACTTTTGAAACCAATCCACGATGATGGTATCGACTTGATGACCATCAAGTTCCAACCCATAACGATCGATTACTGTTGTGATAAAATTTCGTTGAAAATGGCTCATTGAATCATGGTTTCCTGAATACCTCCCGCTTGCAATTGGCTTGAATAGTTAAGTGCAATCGCGGCTGAATAACTAATAAATAAGTACTAATGTCTCAATCAACCTCAAGTTTAGATATCTGGTTGTAAGTTTAGCTGCTAAATTGCGATCTAGGGGAGGAAGTTAGCTATCTGTAAATTTTTCAGCTTAGATTTCGATCGCAAAAACTATCGCTATTTGTTATTTTGAGTAGTTAGCGCAATTGTTTCTGTGTTGTAGTCTACACTAAATCGAACATTTTGGCATTATCAATCATTTTAATTGTCTTGACTGGGGACATCAATAGTTCTAACGAACTATTCTGTATTTAGGGACTATTAGTCATCAATGTCTACTAATTGCTAAACTCAATTGTTGAACTACTCACATCTTGCACCAGTATATAAGTATTAGTGCCAGATGTGAGACTATTGATATTAGTGGAAATACTTTTATGCCGATCGAGACTTTGTTTCCACTAGCCATTTATTATGACGATCTAGCGGATGCTTCAAAATATCAACAGCCGTTACTAGATGCGGTGCTGCAACTGGAGCGAGATGGTGCCGAACGCCGTAACTATCCTGAAATGGCTTGGACTGGAGATTTACATGGAGTAGAGCAAATTCATACCAATCCATCTTTTAGGTGGATTGTGGAGCAGGTAGAGCAGCATACAGCGATCTATTTGCTAGAGTTGGGGGTGGATCTGAGTAAAGTCGATCTTTATATTCAGCGGGCATGGCCGATCGTCTCACGGACAGAACAGGAAATCGGTGCTCATTGCCACAATACGGCTCATATTAGTGCCGTTTATTATATTAAAGTACCAGCCGAAAACACTTACGATCCGGGGCGATTAGTATTTTTTAACGATGCGCGAGTGAATGAGGTGAGTCCGGGTTTGGGTAGTGAGAATACGGATATTGTGGATGAAGATAACTACTTCAATCAACTTCATGCTGCTTATCTACCTGTGGCAGGGCGATTATTGATGTTTCCAGCGAAGCAACGTCATGCCGTGACGATGAATGAGACGGAGGATCTGCGGGTGTCGTTATCATTTGATATTGTGCTGACGGCAACTGGTAACGCCGCAGGTGCCTACGAGTTTTTGACACCACCACCAAGCCAATGGCAAAAGTTTAAGTTAGTTGAAAGTTGAAAGTTGAAAGTTGCAAGTTGCGGCTCCTCGGGTTTCCCGTAAGCGCAAAGCGCAGGCTACGCCAACGCGTAGCGTCTCCGCAGGAGAGGGTTTAGCGAGACAAGACAGAAAGTTGAAAGCGATGCCTAGTAATAGACATCGGCAGTTAGGATACTACCTTTGTACTCCCAACTGCTAACTCCCAACTACTAACTGGGAACATTAGGTAGAATAAACTTAGTCAAACGATACACAGCTTTACCATCTAAAGTTACAGATCTTGCCTGACGCTGACTGAATAGATCTAGCTGGGAAGCAAGATTGCAGTTGACGAAACTCGCATCGATCGGTTAGTGTGCAGAGTCAAGTAGCTTAAAACTTTAAGATTAATTAATTTATGAAAAGATTTTTACTTCTATTCCTTTCGGCACCTACCGTTCTCAGTGCGATCTTACCCCTAGTGACAGCGACGGCACCTGCCCTAGCTGCGGATGGTACGTCTGCAACTCAAGATAAATTCTGTGTCAATGCCCATGCGAGACTCGTTTGTGTCAAGTCTTCACAATTAGCTAGCAACACACCGAAATCTACGCTGATTGCTAAAGCCCAAGCTGAAGCCAGAGATCCTGATGCTTTCGTCAACTTTAAGGAGGAAGAAAGTGATGCTGCGGCTGCATTATTTGGCTGCGATTGCCCTGCGTGTATTCGCTCTCTCCGCCAACTGCGGACAATGGCGCAGGTTAGTTGAAAGTTGAAAGCTTGCATTGAGCGTAGTCAAAATGTTGAAAGTTGAAAGTTGATAAATGGATAATTACGATCCTAGTGATGTGGGGCAGGTGAATGGTAATTTATTTGGATTGCCATTCGATTATGCGTCTGCACAGACAATTATCTTTGGGGTGCCGTGGGAAGTTACTGTTTCTTATCGCCCAGGTACGGCTTTAGCTCCGCAACAGATTCTTGATGCTTCGCCGCAATTAGATCTGTATGATTTCGATCATCCACATGGTTGGAAGCAGGGGATATATATGCCCCCGATCGATCGAGACTTATTGGCAAAAAACAACTACTATCGATCGCAAGCAGCTCTAGTTATCGATCGATTAGAACAAGGTGAATCTCTGAGTTCAGAACCAGATTTGACAGCCGTATTAGCAGATATCAATCAAGCTGGTGCAGATCTAAATCAGTGGTTATTCGATCGCACTCAGACGGCGATGGCTGATGGTAAAAAAGTCGGCATCATTGGTGGCGATCATAGTGTTCCATTGGGCTACCTACAAGCCTTGGCAAATCGTTATCCTGACTTTGGGATTTTACATGTAGACGCTCATTCAGACTTGCGAGATGCTTATGAAGGCTTCGAGTTTTCTCATGCATCGATTATGTTTAATGCTCTGAAAATTCCCCAGATTTCTAAATTGGTACAGGTGGGAATTAGAGATGTATCTGAAGTAGAAATAAATACGATCGATCGATCGAATGGTAGGGTAGTCGTTTATTATGATTCACTGATCAAACAACAGTTATATTCAGGTACCACTTGGGCGGATATTTATCGAGAGGCGATCTCATCTCTTCCGCAGCAGGTTTATATTAGTTTCGATGTCGATGGACTAGATCCAAAACTTTGTCCCGAGACAGGTACGCCTGTCCCTGGTGGTTTGGAATTAGAACAAGCTTTTTGTCTCTGTCGCGAAGTCATTCACAGCGGTAGAGAAATAATTGGGTTTGATGTTTGCGAAGTGGGAAATGCTCAATGGGATGGGAATGTTGGGGCGAGAATTGTTTATAAGTTAGTTAATTTGATGACTTGCTAATTACGATGCTTGCTCTTACCCCCTCCCATTGGAAAGGGTAGATCTACGCAGCCGATCCATTAGTAAAGAGTGGGTTTAGGGCGGTTTTTGTTCTAACGTTGTAGGTTAAGAGCGAAAATCTCTAGCGTAAACCCGCACCAGATCCTCAACCCAAGTCCCCGTATGGTTAAAAGTAATCCAAATCCAGTCACCATCGCTGAATCCGCGACAACCACGATCGTACTTGATGTTGCGGGGATGAAGTGTGCTGGATGTGTTGGGGCTGTGGAAAAACATCTCCTCGCCGAAATCGGGGTAAAGTCAGCCTGTGTCAATTTGCTCACTGGGGTAGCCGCGATTGCGGCAGAGCGAGAAACAGTTACAGCCGAAAAGCTGGCAGCTAAATTGACGGCGAAAGGGTTTCTGACTCAGCCTCGGATCGTAGCACTCAACCAGAATCGATCGCACCAAAGGCAGACTAAATACGCCCAAGCATCCAAACAAATCTTGTGGCAATTAATTACAGCGGGTATTCTGCTCGGATTATCTGCCGTTGGACATTTTACCCAGCCTACTACCCATCTCCATCACGGATATTCGGCACTGAATAACTTTTGGTGGCATTGGGGTTTAGCGACACTGGCGATCGCCTTTCCAGGTAGATCGATTCTCGTAGATGGTTGGCGGAGTCTGTGGCATGGCAACCCCAATATGAATACCCTGGTGGGTTTGGGGATAATTACCTCCTATACAGCTAGCGTTGTCGCGCTACTATTACCTAACTTAGGCTGGGAATGTTTTTTTGAAGAGCCTGTGATGATTATCGGGTTTATTACCCTGGGGCGCACCCTCGAACAACAGGCTAAACATCGGGCAGCGAATGCATTCGATCGCTTGTTATCGCTCCAGCCGACATCGGCTCGATTGGTTAGTCCAGATCCAGATCGTCCCCAAGAGATCGAAATTCCGGTAGAACAGGTGAAGGTTGGCGAATATTTGCGGGTACTTCCTGGTGAAAAGATCCCCACTGACGGCGCGATTCGCTGGGGTGAGACGACGATCGATGAGTCGATGATGACGGGAGAATCGATACCTGTGTTCAAGCAGTTGGGGGATGTCGTAATTGCGGGTACAGTCAATCAATCTGGGGCGATTTCGATCGAAGTTACCCGCACAGGAGATGATACGACACTCGCCCAAATTATCGCCCTCGTCGAAGCTGCTCAAACCCGGAAAGCTCCTGTCCAGAAGTTAGCCGATACTGTTGCCGGATATTTTACCTATGGCGTACTAGCGATCGCGATTTTAACTTTTCTATTTTGGTATTTTATTGGCATCCACAACCCCAGTTTAGATCCGTCAGCTAGCAGTCTAACGCCGCTCAAAGCGGCGATCGCGGTGCTGGTGGTTGCGTGTCCTTGTGCTTTAGGTTTAGCCACGCCTACGGCGATTCTGGTGGGGACGGGG
Organism: Chamaesiphon sp. GL140_3_metabinner_129_sub; assembly: GCA_025358725.1. Classification (GTDB taxonomy): domain Bacteria; phylum Cyanobacteriota; class Cyanobacteriia; order Cyanobacteriales; family Chamaesiphonaceae; genus Chamaesiphon. Next base: position 8,153 of record JANYIT010000238.1, on the reverse strand, counting down.
ATTGGTGCCGAGTCGGGATTATTGATCAAGGGTGGGGATGTCTTGGAAGCGGTATATCAGTTAGATACTGTCGTATTTGACAAAACGGGGACACTGACGGAAGGTAAGCCCCAAGTTACGGATATTCTCACTAGTGACACTATTTCTGCTACTGAATTATTACGACTGGCGGCGGCGGCTGAAAGTGTTACCAATCATCCCCTCGCCACCGCGATTCAACAGGAAGCAACCCGATTAGATTTACACCTACCAATCATCCTCAATACTCTGACTCAAGTTGGCTTGGGTGTGGCGGCGGAGATTAGTGATCATTCAACTTCAGCCGAAATCCCCGTACAAGTGATGGTAGGCAATCAACGCTGGTTAGCCGCACGCCAAATTGAGATTAATACTGATTGGCAAATTACCGCTGATCGATTAACATCGCAAGGAAAAACCTTGGTATATGTAGCGATCGATGGTGTAATGATGGGATTAATTGGTGTGACTGATCGATTACGCTCTGATGCGATCAAGACTGTCAAACAATTGCAAGACATGGGCTTGAAGGTAGTCTTACTCACAGGCGACAGGCAACCAGTGGCTGATCTAATTGCTCAACAATTGGGGATTACAGATATCCAGGCAGAAGTTCTTCCTCAAGATAAAGCGCGAATAATTCAATCATTACAAGTCAACCAGATATCCCCAGATCTACCCTATAAAGTCGCGATGATTGGGGATGGAATTAATGATGCTCCCGCCTTGGCTCAAGCCGATTTGGGCATTGCGTTAAATGCTGGTACTGATATCGCGATCGAAGTAGCTGATATTATCTTAATCCGCGATCGATTGTTAGATGTTGTCTATTCAATTCAGCTATCCAAAGCAACCCTCACCAAGATTCGTCAAAACCTATTTTGGGCAGCTATTTATAACTTAATGGGGATTCCAGCGGCGGCGGGATTGCTCTACTGGTACGGCTGGGGCACAATGCTCAGTCCCTCAGCCGCCGGAGCGATGATGGCATTGAGTTCGGTGAGTGTAGTTACTAATTCACTGTTACTCAAATTGACTAGAAGGCAACAAATATCGATCGAAAATTGAACATCATTACCACCAATGGCTGGTGAATATCACAGCGTAATCCTAATTATCTGGCGACAATAGAGCTACAACTAGTTAACGAATAGTAAGGGTTTAAAGCCCCTGCCTTTAGGCAGATTGTTTTTAGGACGGAGTCTGCTTGGTGCATTTTCATGGACGGGAAACCCGTCCGCAAATGCATCCGCTAAATCTCCGTCCTAAAAACCTCGCTTTCAACTTTCAACTTTCAACTTTCAACTTTCAACTTTTTACTAATCGCCATCTGTCATGAGAACTAGCTCTTTTGTTGCCCTGATTTGCTCACTTACGATTAACGGATTTAATGCTTTTCATCAACAACCTGCTATTGCGGAACAATCACCACCAGCTTGGCATGTCGCCGAAGCCCTAGACACGTCAACTTCAGGCACTAGTGATACTGATAATCAAATAGGCGAAAAGTATGGCTACAAAGATGCTGAGGGTCATACCGCGATCGCCGCCCGCTTTGATAATGCCTATGAGTTTTTTGATGGATTAGCGGCTGTCAAAGTTGGGATTAAGTGGGGCTATATCGATCAAACTGGCAATCCCATCATGGCAATGAAATTCGATCACGCTAGTAGTTTTAGTAGTGGTTTAGCTGCCGTCAAAATTGGCGATAAGTGGGGCTATATTAATCAGCAAGGCGGAACAGCAATCTCTGCCCATTTTGATGAGGCAGATACATTTAGTGAAGGTTTAGCAAAGGTTAAAGTTGGTGATAAGTGGGGCTATATCGATCGAGCAGGTACGATCAAGATCGAGCCAACTTTTGATGAGGTTGCGAGTTTTAATGACAATACCGCATGGGTACGCATCGGTAAACAAGTTGGGTATATTGATGGGACAGGTAAATTTATTCGATAGGCAACCATGACAAACCAACCCAAAATCATTGTCCTTGATGATGACCCCACTGGATCGCAGACAGTTCATAGTTGTCTGCTGTTGACTCAATGGGATGTAGAAACTTTGAAAATAGGGTTAACGGATACTGTCCCCATCTTCTTTATCTTGACAAATACTCGTGCACTAGTACCCAGTCAAGCCGCCGCAGTAACACGGGAAGTTTGCCAAAATCTGAAGATCGCGCTGGCTGATGTTGGGATCACCGACTTCTTGGTAGTGAGTCGATCGGATTCTACCCTACGCGGACATTACCCGATCGAGACTGATGTAATTGCGGCTGAATTAGGCGGCTTTGATGCTCATTTCTTGATGCCAGCCTTTTTTGAAGGAGGAAGAATTACGCGCGATAGTATCCATTACTTGCTCGTCAACGGGGTAGAGACACCAGTCCACAAAACTGAATTTGCCAGAGATTCAGTCTTTGCCTACAGTCATAGTTACTTACCCGATTATGTCGCCGAAAAAACTCAGGGTAAAATTCCCGCCGATCGCGTGGTACAATTCTTGCTCGACGAAGTTCGCACCGGCAGTTTAGAAAAATTGATGCAATTAGAACGCAATCGCTGTTGTGTCGTCGATGGCGAACAGCAATCAGATTTCGATCGATTTGCCGCTGATATTCTCACCGCAGCTAGTCAGGGTAAAAAATTCCTGTTCCGTAGTGGTGCGAGTATTCTGACATCTTTAGCCCATCTTGGCTCTCAACCGATTCCAGCAACTGAGATGTCCAAGTACGTGCGAAATGGCAAACCAGGCGCAATTATTATTGGTTCCCATGTCAAAAAAACCACCGAACAATTAGCCCAACTCCTGATCGCACCAGGGATTGTCGGTGTCGAAATCGATGTTTCTCAACTAATCGATGATAATGCAACCATTAGGAAACAATTATTAGCTACCATCCTCGATCGAATCAATCGCATCCATACCGATGGCAATACCCCAGCCATCTATACCAGTCGCCAAGAACTCACCTTCAATAGCATCCAAACCCGCCTCCAATTTGGTGAAGCAGTATCCGCATTGCTAATGGACATTATCCGCGCCCTACCAACCGATATTGGCTTTTTGATTAGCAAAGGTGGCATTACCTCTAATGACACCCTCAGTAGGGGTCTAGCCTTGCCTACAGCAAGATTACTCGGACAGATCATCCCTGGCTGTTCGGCGATAGTCACCCCACCCACACATCCCCAATTTCCCAATCTCCCAGTCGTCCTATTTCCTGGTAATGTTGGCGATGCCGATGCACTAGCGACAGCTTATTTGAGATTAAAGAGTGGGGAGATGGGAGCGGGGAGCGGGGAGTAGATGCTTAGTGATTGAATTAATTAGGAGTGGGAATTTATCTCCCATCTCCCATCCCCCTAACAAGTTATTATTACTAGTACTAACTAATTCATTATTGTTATGACAGAAGGCGATCGCAAACCTGAATACAGACCTGGATTAGAAGGAGTTCCTGCTGCAAAATCAAGCATCAGTTATGTTGGCATCCAAACAACCGAGCGAGGTGACAAAGAAGGTGTTTTAGAATACCGGAGTATTCCTGTCCAATCACTCGCTGCAAATAGTAACTTTGTCGAAACTGCATTCTTATTGATTTGGGGAAGATTACCAACTAGTACCGAACTCACGGATTTTTCTACAGATATTTATTCCCATCGGCGGATCAAATATCGGATCAAAGACATGATGAAATGTTTTCCGGAAACCGGACATCCGATGGATGCACTCCAAGCTTCCGCAGCCGCTTTGGGCTTATTTTATTCGCGTCATACCATCGACGATTCTGACTATATCCGTCAAGCCGTAATTAGATTATTGGCAAAAATTCCGACAATGGTAGCCGCATTTCAACTCATGCGGAAGGGTAACGATCCGGTTTTACCTCGCGATGATCTCGATTATGCTGCCAACTTCCTGTACATGTTGACAGAAAAAGAACCAGATCCGATCGTGGCAAAAGTCATGGATGTTTGTCTGATTCTCCACGCCGAACATACGATGAATGCCTCCACCTTTTCCGCGCGGGTGACAGCTTCTACTCTCGCAGATCCATACACAGTCATTGCTTCGTCAGTAGGCACCCTCGCGGGACCACTTCATGGTGGCGCGAACGAGGAAGTAATTACCATGTTGAAAAAAATCGGTTCGGTTGCCAATGTGCGTCCTTATGTCGAGCAGTGTCTAGCATCAGATCCCAAGTATAAATTTATGGGATTTGGTCATCGTGTTTACAAAGGAGTCAAAGATCCTCGTGCTATTATTCTCCAAGATTTAGCCGAACAACTATTTCAAAAATTTGGCTACGATCCTTACTATGACGTAGCTTTAGAATTGGAACGAGTATTGGAGGAGTCTTTGGGACCACGCGGCATCTATCCCAATGTTGATTATTATTCTGGTTTGGTCTACCGTAAAATGGGCATCCCTGCGGATCTATTTACGCCTGTGTTTGCGATCGCCCGGGTAGCTGGTTGGTTGGCACATTGGAATGAACAACTTCAAGAAAATCGGATCTTCCGTCCTACTCAAATCTATACGGGGTTGCATCAACAGCCTTATATCTCGATCGATGAGAGGAGTTAGGTTTTAGGCTTTAGGCTTTAGGGGTTGTGGACGCAAGTATGGTTCACAACCCCAGTCCCAATCCGGTAAACGCAAAGCGCAGGCTCCGCCAACGGTTAAACTGATATCTTTGCTAGTGTTAGTCTGCATTCGTGGACTTTGGATCACTAGCAGCGTTCAACCGCTAGATTATCTAACCGGATTACCCACTCTTTCCACACTTCCCCCTACGGTGTTACCGCCACACTCGCAAATGAACACCCCAGTCCTCACATCAACATTTATCCTCACCCTACTTCTAGCAGTAGGGTTGTTTTTCTTCATTCGGGCTTCAACCAAAGATCGGATCGAGCAACTGGTATTAGAGACTAGTGAACTAGAAGCAGACTTGTTGCCACGGCTCCAGACATATTTTGCCGATCGAGCCTACCGGATTGCCGCAGTCGATCGAGATACTGATATCATCACCTTTGAAGGCTTAGTCAGCCCTAGCGTCTTCTTGGCGGTACTCCTAACTAGTTTAGCGGCGATTGGTGCCATGTCCCTCGCATTGGTGCTATCGATGCAATTCCCCGCTATCGGCAATATATTCTGGGGATTACTGCTAATTGCACCACTGGCTGGCTGGTTTTATTGGCAAGGATCGGCACGCACCGAACAAGTTCGCCTCAAAGTAGAAGCACCAGATAATTTACCATCCCCAACTTTGATTAAAATTAGTGGGCATCGGGATGAATTAGCAATATTTCAGTCCACACTGCAATTATGTGTCCATGAAGATATAAAATAAAAAAGCACTCAAATGCGATCGCATTTGGGTGCTTGTCTGTTAAAAATCAAGATCTTAGTCCTGGAAGTTAGTTTAATTAGTAGGTACTGCTGCCAACAGTTACTAATTGCTGACTTTCTGGTTCTGGCTCTAGCGATCTTAGACTAGGGAATAGAAAATGATTCTCCTCGACATATTGTGCGCCGAATAGACCTTTTTCTGCCCAAAAATAGCGATCGGTTGTATGTTCGTTACGCTTGACCAACAATAGAGCTGGTGGAGTAATACCTTCCGCTTTAATATAATTGCGCGCAGCCGTCACAGGTTTATCTTCGCCACTTTCAATGCTGAACTGTGGCACCTGCTCCAAAATTCTCCGCCCTTCTTGCCGTCTCCGACTCTTCCGCTTGCGTCTTCTAGCCAACAGCCTTACCTCCTCATTTGGGTTCAGACAGATGTAATGTCTGTTACAAAAGCCGTCGCTATTCTATCCGCTTCATTCCAAAAACTCAAGCCCCATGTAAAACCCGCTTCATCATCCTCAAAGCCGCTAACATAAAGAAAAACTAAAATTATGGCAGCTATTTAACAGTAACAAATTTGACAAAATTTTAATATTCGCAATAAATCTTAACTTAATTATCGACCTCGACTCTTATAAATTACACTCCGTATCGGTAATTTATAGCAGTCAGCAGAACACTTAGGACGATATCAATCGTGCCAAAATGAATTATCATGCCAAAATAGATTATTGACGGCTGTTGCTAATTGACAAACAACCAATTATAAATATCGTGCCTACCGCTGCAAGTACTGAATTCATCGCTTTGTGTCGCGCACAGTTGCGACTGTTGGCGGAGGGTTTGGGTGCAAGTCTCAGCGTGGTATACATGACAGAGGAACTAGAAGGAGGTGGGGAGTCAAAATTATTACCAGTAGTAGTTTATCCAGAAACAGGGGTAGTCTGGTCTGAAGTGATGAATCAGATATCAGATCGTTCGTCAAATTTAGCCTCAAATCAATCGCTCCGACAATTAATCGGTAATGATGCTCAAGTTGGTACTCTAGCTCCTCAAAAATCACCAGATCAGGGTGCAGATTCCCAGATCAAACGCCACCAGATCCTGTTACCACTGGTATCTGACGGCACAATTTTAGGGCTGCTAGTGACGACGAGAGAAACTCAACCGTGGAACTCAGCCGAGCATACAGAAATCCAGCATATTGCTCAGACAATCTCATTGGCTGGTATTCTCGATCGAAGACGTAATTGGCTGGCACGAGAACTTCGGCAGCAACAGAAATTGCAACTTCAGCAACAGGATCTTTTACACAATTTATTGCACCAACTCCGCAATCCCCTCACCGCAATTCGGACATTTGGTAAATTATTAATCAAACGCTTACAGCCAGGAGATCCCAATCAGAGTGTCGCCAATAGTATCGTTCGAGAAAGCGATCGATTACAAGAACTATTAAAGCACTTAGAAAGTGCGATCGATATTCCACTAATCACGGAAGCTAAAGTTAATTCTGATACCTTGCCAATCCTGCCCGCAAGTCAGGATGAAACTCAACTCCACAGTGCTAATTTGTTACTTCCCGATGCTGCTTTTCGGATTGAATCTTGTCAATTAACAGACGTTTTAGATCCATTAATTACTTCTGCGGAAGCGATTGCCCAAGACCGAAATTTAAGTTTTTATGCCCATATTCCTCGCGATTTACCATTGGTTCAAGCTCATCCAGCAGCCTTACGGGAAGTACTAAGCAATCTAATTGATAATGCGTTGAAATATACTCCCGCAGGTGGAGAAGTCGATGTTGATGTAGAACTTGCAGATGCAGGGCAATCTAATCTTCAAATCTGTATTCGAGATACCGGAATGGGTATTCCACCACAAGATTTAGCTAAATTATTTACTCGTCGTTATCGGGGAGTTCAAGCGCAAGGTAGTATTGCTGGAACTGGATTGGGACTAGCGATCGCCAAAGAATTAGTCACACACATGAATGGTAAAATCGAAGTCACTAGTCCTCCTCCAGGAGAAGATCGTGGTACTGAATTTATGCTCTTGTTGCAATTAGTGAATGGCGAATAGTTTAAATTAGACTTTAGGCTTTAGGCTTTAGGAAAGTTTAAGAAGTCAGGAAATAGAGATTCAAACATCACCCAATAATTTAAACTTTCAACTAGCTATGTCAACGAGATAGACATAACCTCTCTAAAACAATCTCTACTCGCCGATTTTGAGTAATTCGACATCAAAAATCAATGTAGCATTAGGTGGAATAACTCCCCCAGCACCCACCGCCCCATAACCCAATTTAGGTGGAATAATTAATTTACGACGATCTCCGACTTTCATCGTACTCAAAGCTTCATCCCAACCTGAAATTACTCTGCCTTCACCTAGTTTAAAACTAAAAGGTTGACCGCGATCGCGAGAACTATCAAACTTTTTACCATTGGTGAGGGTACCAGTAAGTAGCTAGGCACAATTAAATATAAAACGATCGAGTGAATATTCGCCTGCGACACTTCGAGATTCCATACCCGCCATCACAGCCTTAGCTAAATCATATTCATTGCTGGGCGGGGGACCCGCTCAGCAGTCAAACATCTGTCCACAGATTTCATGGCTTTTAAGTTGGTGCCACTCAGTTTCAATGGGATTCATTTCCGAACAAATGGGCTAATTTTAATGCCCAGAAAGCGATCGAGCAATGCCTGTCTCCAGATAAACCGAAGCACCAGCGACCAAATAACTGCGATCGCTCCAATTGTCCAATA
>JANYIT010000236.1 GCA_025358725.1 Chamaesiphon sp. GL140_3_metabinner_129_sub | reverse complement strand
CGGCAGACTGTAAATCTGCTGGGAGACCTACGCTGGTTCAAATCCAGCTCGGCCCACTTTCACAAACGCCCTCATAGCTCAGTGGTAGAGCACTTCATTGGTAATGAAGAGGTCATGAGTTCAAGCCTCATTGAGGGCTTTGGTTAAAAGGTAAGCACTGGTAAGGCTTTTAGGAATCAAGCACATCCTAACAGCCGATTTTTTGCGTCTACATACCTGAAAATAGGGTGCTGTTTTGATGGGTTTGGCGGTTCTGTTGCCCCACGTTTTGCCCCACAAAATTTATGCACATTGAAGAGCGCGGAAGTTCTCTAATTATTCGCTGGCGATTTGAAGGAAAGAAATACCATAAGAGCCTGAAGAAACATAACAATCCGATCGGTCGAAAACAAGCCGAGTCGCTGATGAATTCGATCGAAGCTGACATTATGGCTAGTCGGTTCAATCCATCCCTCTACATCCAGAAGGCTAAAACCGAAAAACAGGCTATCGATACTCTCAAAGCAATCGAACTGTTCGCCAGATACGGGAAACATCGCGTGGAGGAGCGCGAATTAGCCAACACGTCAAAAGAGCGGTTCAATGCGATCGGCAGTAAGCTAACCCAGCTATTGGGGAAAGAGCTTCTAGCTAGGGCAGTTACTCAGGAAATTGCGACCGACACGATGGCTCGATGGTTTAAACCCCCGTCTAAATCTGACCCGCAGAAACCGACCGAAAAGATCTCCGACCGGACAGCACGGGGGTATCTATTCGATTTAGTTGCCGCTTGGGAGTGGGGAAAGAAAGAGGGTCTAATCGAATGCGATGTAAACCCTTGGGGCAAGCAGTTAGATCGACTCAGAAAGAAACTACCGTTACCTAAAAAACCTAAACCCTTCACGCTCGACGAACTGAGGGCAATAGTCGAGGCTTTCGATCGCTTACCTGAAAGTTATTCATTCTACAAAGATCTAGTAATTTTTATCTCACTGACCGCTTGCAGGTTTGGCGAGATGGCATCTCTACGCTGGTCTGAGGTCGATGACAGCTTCAAGGTCGTTACTTTCAGATCTGGTGTGTCTAGGGGGCATCTTAGAGACACTACAAAAACAGGCGATCTTAGAGTGGTGTTACTGACTCCGACCCTTACAGCGATGCTTGGAACCAGATACCAACGCGCCAACCCGTCGCCTTTAGATCTGGTGTTCCCATCGCCGAAAGGTCAATTTCTCCGCGATAACAACTTCAGGAATCGGGTTTATATCCCCATTCTTAAAGCCGCTGGTGTTGAATATCGCAAACCCTACACCTATCGTCATTCGGGGGTTAGTCACGCGGCTAAAGATGGTGTACCAATCGCCGAAATCGCCGCTCAGACTGGTCATAGTGTCAAAACACTCATGTCTAGTTATCTACACGCGATCGAGCAAAAAGTGGTGTTTACAGATTATCTCGATCCATAAGTTCGATCGAGAATGTCTATTCGTCGATTTTGAGATAGAGAAACGGATGTGATAAATGGGTTCTATTTTCTACCTATGCTCATGCGATCGAGCGAGAATGTTTGTTTGTCGATATTCAGGAGCTAGAAAATCAATCTTAACAACTTTTAATATTGTATATTCGCACAAAATATTGACCCTAAAGTTTGTGCTTTTACACAAACTAAAGTCACAAAAGCCATTAATATAATTATTTTTGTGACTTTTGTGACTATCACAATAATCGTTGTACAATCGCACAATTTTCAATTCAACCTTTGATTTGCAAATCTATCTATATGGCTATATTATCGAAAAAGCCTTACCAGCGAAAACACCCAAGACCAAACAAAACACCATAAAAACATCTCCAATAATGATGGCTAGAAAACTAAATAATCCTGACAAATTCAAATTCCATACCGAACGGTCGCTCAAACAGGAAAAGTTTGAGCTAACCAGCTTCCAATCAGTTAAACTTCGAGCCAGTCTACCCAAGGGAATTTATTGGCTTCAGATTGTTAAAGGTGGTCTAATCCAGTGGAATTGGACACTCCTTCAGGACTATCTCATCAATGGCGACTGCCCCACTCATCGAGCTTTAGTCGAGGAATATATGTCTACTCTACCCACCGCAGCCTAGATACTAAAAATCGCCTCATCGCTGAAGCGACAAAACAA
>JANYIT010000091.1 GCA_025358725.1 Chamaesiphon sp. GL140_3_metabinner_129_sub | reverse complement strand
CACTCGCTGGTCATTGCAAAAATATCGACGTTTCCATTAATGCCAACGGTTCGATTACCGTCATTGATGATGGGCGCGGGATTCCCACAGGGATAAATCCTCAGACAGGTGTAGATTCGATCATTGCTGAAGCACTGACAGAATATTTTGCCGCTCGCCCCGATATTGCCGATGCAATTATCGCCAAAGCGATTAAAGCCTCTGATGCTGCTGAAATAGCGAGAAAATAGCGAGAATTAATCCGTCGTCGATCGAAGGAAAACAAACACAACTCCTCATAGAAGCTTAATATGGATTGTGCCAAGAATCGATCGACTCGCATTTTGCACTGTCACGTCGGAAGCCTCCGTGCGGAGGGTACCCACCAGGGGCACCCCTACAGATCTATTGTGTGAGGTTGCGCCCAGGTTCGATTCAATCGATGTATTGTCTCGTCTTAGTCCGCGTAGGCGGACTTTGCATCACTAGCGGCGGTTTTAACCGCTGACTAATCTGATGGTAAATAAACATCGATCGAGTCAATCTCAAAAATATTCTCAGAACTATCTAGGTTCGTCTCTAACCTATTTGTGCTATAATGTTGGAGTGATTTATCATCAATGCAGCCAGAGGCGGCTTTGAACCCATTATTGGAGCATCGTTTATGAGTACTAGTTATGATGATGACAACATTCGAGTCCTGGAAGGGCTAGAAGCCGTCCGTGTCCGACCGGGGATGTATATTGGGAATACTTCGGCGACAGGACTCCATCATTTAGTATACGAGGTTGCGGACAACTCGATCGATGAAGCTTTAGCTGGTCATTGCAAGAATATTGATATTTCGATTAATGCCAATGGTTCAATTACTGTCATTGATGATGGACGTGGGATTCCAGCGGGGATAAATCCACAAACTGGTAAATCGACGATCGAAACAGTATTAACAGTTCTTCATGCTGGTGGTAAATTTGGAGATGGTGGTTATACTGTCTCTGGTGGTTTGCATGGGGTGGGGATTTCGGTTGTAAACGCGCTCTCAGCTCATGTTGAGGTGAAAGTATGGCGGAATCAGAAAATTCATACCCAGCGGTTTGAGCAAGGGATTGCAGTAACAGGATTGGAAATCGTACCGAGTCCCGAAGATCGGACGGGTACGACAGTAACATTTTTACCAGATATCGAGATTTTCAAAGAGGGGATTATCTTTGATTTCGATACTCTCGCCGTTAGATTTAAACAGTTAGCATATCTCAATGCTGGATTGCGAATTAGTTTTAGCGATTATCGGCTGGAACTATTAGAAAATAACGAACCAAAAATTGAAAATTACTTCTATGAGGGTGGGATTAAGGAGTATATTGCTTATCTTAATGTAGATAAACAGGCACTTCACGAGGAAGTAATCTACATCCAAAGTGAACAAGATAAAGTCCAGGTAGAAGTTGCGTTGCAATGGTGTGTTGATGCTTATACTGATAATATTTTAGGTTTCGCCAATAATATTCAAACCAAGGAAGGCGGAACACATTTAGATGGATTAAAAGTTGTTCTCACCCGAACAATGAATGCGATCGGGCGCAAACGTAATAAACTAAAAGATGGAGATGCTAATCTCGGCGGTGAAAACATCCGTGAGGGTTTAACCGCGATTGTTTCTGTCAAAGTACCTAATCCTGAATTTGAAGGACAAACTAAGACTAAACTAGGAAATACCGAAGTTCGGAAGATTGTAGACTCGATCGTTTCTGAAGCTTTAACTGAGTATTTAGAATTTCGCCCGAATATTGCCGATGCAATTTTGGAGAAAGCACTTCAAGCTTTTAATGCAGCAGAAGCAGCCAGAAGAGCGCGGGAATTAGTCCGTCGTAAATCAGTATTAGAATCTTCTACTTTACCTGGTAAATTAGCTGATTGTAGCTCAAAAGATCCCAGCGAATCAGAGATTTTCATCGTTGAAGGCGATTCTGCGGGTGGGAGTGCTAAACAGGGGCGCGATCGACGTTTCCAAGCAATCTTGCCTCTACGTGGTAAAATCTTGAACATCGAGAAAACCGAAGATTCTAAGATTTACAAAAATACCGAAATTCAAGCCCTAATTACAGCATTAGGCTTGGGTGTTCGGGGTGAAGAATTTAATGCTAAACAACTCCGCTATCACCGGATTTGTTTGATGACAGATGCTGACGTTGATGGTGCTCACATTCGGACGCTATTACTGACATTCTTCTATCGTTATCAACGGGCATTAATTGAAGAGGGATATATCTATATTGCTTGTCCACCACTCTATAAATTAGAACGTGGACGCAATCACTATTACTGTTATAGCGAACGTGAATTGCAGAAGAAAATTGCTGAATTCCCAGCGAATGCAAACTATACAATTCAGCGATTCAAAGGGTTGGGAGAAATGATGCCCAAACAGTTGTGGGAAACCACAATGGATCGAGAAACTCGCACGCTCAAACGGGTTGAGATTCAAGATGCTGCCGAAGCCGATCGGATATTTACAATCCTCATGGGCGATCGAGTCGCACCTCGCCGCGAGTTCATCGAAACTTATGGCCCTAAATTAAATATGATGGATTTAGATATTTAGTCGATCTGCATGACATATATCCAAGTAAAAAATAATAGAGCGTTTCCAATTAATTGGAAACGCTCGATTATTTTTTACTTGGATATATGTCATGCA